>JBKQKT010000098.1:0-22220 GCA_052147365.1 Candidatus Korobacteraceae bacterium
GGATCACCTGCGCTCTCGCGATCTGCTGGGGATTGACCTTCACCAGATTGCGCGCCACCGGCTCAGAGTTGCGAAACGCGTTTGCATTGACGGCAGTGGTTGCTACCGTCTGGTAGCGGTAGTGCACATTGTTGATGTTGGTTACGTTGGTGATGTTGGTAACGTTGATGTTGCGCACATTGGTGATATTCACCTGGCGTAGATAACCATCGCTGTGGTGGTACCAGGGATAGAACGGTTCGCCCGGGCCGAGTGGAAACCACGCAACCGCTCCAATACCAACGCCCACGGAAAATCCTGCGCCGCCGACGAACGCCACGAACGCCGGCCCATAGATCGGCGCAACCCCTATCGGTCCGGGTAGCCAACCCCAGCGCACTCCAACCTGTACCCAACGCCCATAGTGGAACGGAGCGAACCCCCAAGGCGCGTCGTCAACCCAGGTCCAGCCCCACGGCTCGACCCACGCCCAGCGTCCATAGCGATACGGACACCATCCTATGGCTAATCCTGACGGATACCAGATCGGCCCGTACTGCGCGACCGTGGTCCAGTCTCCGTAGCCATCGAGATCGTAGTAGCCGGGCACATACGGGCTCACGTACTGGCGCGAACGGGCGTTCTGATATTTCCCGTCGCGCTGCGCGCACCATTGATCGAAGCTGTCTGGGCCGGGAACGCCGACTGTGGTGGCTTGCACCTGGTCGGTGCCGGTCAACATTACCGCTTGCCCACTCTGCACGGTCTCATTGAGACCATTGCCCGTAATTTGTACCTGTCCCCGGTTCACCGTGACCAGTGTCCGGTTCTGGTCAGGATAGACGTCCACCCGGTAGCTTCCCGGCTGCAGGATCGTAACGGCCGCGCTGGGTGTGTCAACTTCCACTTGCCCCCCGGAGCGAAGATCGTAGGCCGTGATTCGCAGCGAACCCTGCGCCAGCCCAAGTTGCAACAGCTGATCTGTCAAGTTGGTGGCAGTCAGGTCGGTCTGCTCCGACATCCGCATGGCTATGTTGCCGGTTTCCAACTCGGCTCGTGCACCTTTGTCGGTCCAGAGGCGGTCGCCCGTGGTAAGCGTGTAATTCAGCGAAGCCAGGCTCCAGTCGTTCTCACCTGCGGGCTCGAAAGAAACCGAGCCTTCCACGTAGCTCAGGCGAGCCACTCGTCCCGGGGGATCACCGTTCTGCGCCAACAGAGGCAAGGCGGGTCAGTGATAGGCATAAGAAAAAAAGAGAGCTTAAGAATAGCGTTCGCATGCTTACAGTTCTCACGGGTCAGGCTCCTGAATAAGAACGGATGCTACCCGCAATCCGTCGGTTGCAGTACAACACAATCGAATCTTACATGGCGTTAGTGGCGTGAGTAGATCGTTCAGAAACTCATTGACAGCCAACCTTTTTTCGTCCGATAATCCCACCCCGCGAGCCTGTAATCCCGAAAGGCTCGGTGGGTGGGCTTCCACTTTCGATCTCAACTTCCAAGCGTTATGAAAGGGGGCATCGCCATGTCGCTTCGTCGATTTGCCAACCTCGCCGCAGGAACATTTTTCGCTTTCGCATTCACTCTGGTTTTCCTGTTGTTCTTGACCGTACGCCTTCAGGCGCAGTGTAGCGATGACTATTTGAAGAGCATCCCCCCGCCTGCGGCAGCCATTGGGGCGGTTAGAGTTGCGCAATTGATCAACTGTACCAACCAGGTGTTGCTAGGGGCGACCAACGCTGCCCATCAGCCCAACAAAATCGGTCTCCCGATTTTTCCCGAAGAGAAAACCTGGGTTATGCAACCCTTCGACCCAAGTAACTGGAACAACCACTCGAATATCCTCACCATAAACATACCGGAGGAATGGGCGAATACGGTATGTCCGGTCGGCGCCCAAAATTGTGTCGCGACGGGGCCAGTCATCTGGGCGCGGACCGGCTGCCGGTACGATATCACTACCAACCGGGCTCAGTGCGAAACCGGCGGTTGCGCCGACCAGTACGATTGCAGCACTACAGCCCACGGGAATCCGCCGTACATCACGTTCACCGAGTGGACCTTCTACCAGCCAACACAAAAACCCGGTATTTTCTTCGATAATTTCGATGTCAGCGCCGTGAATGGCGCGAGCCTTACCGTGGACGTCCAGCCGCTCGGCGGCACGAAAGACAATCCTTACCTGCCGGGAATGGACTGGCTCTGGCTTGCTTATAATGCGGAACTCGGAATGCACGGGGCGACGGATCTGCGACAGCAATGTGGCAACGGCAAAAGCGTCAGCGACGGTGGCTTCCTCCTCAAACGCTCTGACATTAATACGGCTGGCGCCCCTAACTTCGGTTTTGAGATCGTAGACGGAAACGGTAATCTGGCCTGCCCAAAGAACGAGCCCAATTGCAACACAGTCGACAATGCGCTAGGGTGCCTCAACAATTGTGGGCTTTACAAGTTCCCGCACGAAAGAGGAACAATCGGTTGTGATCAGGACGACGACAATTGCTTAGGTTGGGAGGCATTCTGCGCCGGCGATCCTAATCTGTACCCGCCGCCCAGTTTTGTATGTCATACCGACGACGACTGCAAGACATATGCGCAACAGCATGGTGGGAAGTATGGGGCGTTCGCTTCGTGCTTTTTCAATAGCGCAGGCGCCACCAGCGGATTTTGCGCGCAGCGGGCTTTCTACGCTGAAGACATCAGCAACTGCGATACCCTGCAAACCAACGGACACTATTGGGGGGCCCCGACGAAGGACGTGCCCTGCAGCTTTACGTATCAATCCTGGAACAATCTAACCCAGATGGTGGAGTGGGGTACGCAACCTCCCTATGGGATGTGCTCGGATGTAAAGGGAAGTGGCGACCCGATCAACTGCATTGGCGACGATACCATTCACCAGGTACTCCACGGCGCGTACACCTGGCCCAACGATCCTGAGGTCTTTACTATGGACGCGCCGGTCTACCGAGTCATTTACGCCCCGGGATACGACCCAGCTACAAGCGCCCCAATTACACCGGCGGACACCATTCCCCTGTGCTCTGACCTCCCGGATAATTACAATTACAGTCAAAACCAGATTAATTGCAGTTCTCAAATTAAGGAAGGGCTGCTTTTTACAGTGGCTAATAACCTGGGACAAGATTGGCCTTGTGGCGTTGGCCAATCATCCGCTAACGATCAGGGCGTCCTGTGCCGCTTCAGGCCGGTGCCTCCCAATGGCAATTGCCTTCCTCCGATTATCGATAGCGACGTGACTCACAGCGCGTGCGGCAAGATTGACACCGGTACCTCGCTGGTGGCAACCGTCCCGGATAACCCCAGTGGCTTCACGCCCAGCGCCGGCGATTGGTTGTTTGTGGGCATAACCATCCCCCAGGTGCTAGGCAGCGTCATGCCTCTTGGTGCTTCCCCGATCAGTGGTTGTACAGTCAATAATTGGACGGCTGTTCCGAACGGATCGCTCGCGATTAATACCAGTCAAGGCTTGTTGGCCTGGTACTACGGACGGGTGCAGACCAGCCAGCCGAACGGATGCCAGATCACGATGACGCTGCCATCTGGGAATAAGAATCCAGCCGAACTCAAGGTCTACGATGTGCCGCAATTCAGCGGAATGTTTGACCGGGAGAGTAGCCTAACTGGGAATTTTGGCAATGTGGGCACCTCCATTGTGAGCGCGGGTCAACTTACGACTACGCACGCGCCCGATTTGCTGCTGGGCAATTTGCTTCAGGTCAACCTGCAGTTGTCGCCGGCCACTACCTGGAACCCCTACTTGTCAAATAACCCACAACAGGGTCAACTACAGTGCCTTGGGAGCCCCGCCATTTGCCCGACGGACGATGCTCCGGACTGGCTGCCTGGTCATGGTCCTTACTCCGCCAACTCTGACACCGGCCACCAGAAATTGACCCAAACTGGTACCTATGCGTTTAAGTATCTGGCCCAGGCTTCCGGCCAAGTCAACTGGGGAGGGGTGGTCATTACCATTCAACTCAATAAGTAGTGGGAGCGCGCGCGAACTCACCGGCGTAGGAACAGCGCCGTAGGCCCCCAAGAGGAGGCCGGCGTTGTCGCATCCCGATCTAATGCACCGCTCGATATTTTGAAATGAAGGCCCTGATGCGTAACTACATCGCGTCATTCCTGATTTGTGTGCTGGGTTTTTTCTGCGCGGCGCAAGAAAAATCCAGCGCCTCTCCCGAGAGCGTTAAGTCCGCTCTTGCGCAACTTGATCCTTACATCCGCTCCAGCCTCGCCAGTACGAAAGTTCCCGGCGTAGCGGTCGCCGTTGTCTATAACGACCAGGTCGTGTTTCTCCGAGGCTATGGCATTCGCAAAGTCGGAGAATCGGCGGCGGTGGATCCCGACACCGTATTTGAGATCGCGTCGTTCTCCAAGCCCATTACCTCCACCATCCTCGCCTCCCTGGTGGGCGAGGGGAAGGTCAGTTGGGACGACCGCATCGTGGACCTCGATCCCGGCTTCCGGCTGTCCAGCGCCGAGACAACCAGCCGGATCGAGATCCGCGATTTCCTTTCGCACCGCAGTGGCCTGGCCACGGAATCGGGGGACATGCTGGAGGACCTCGGCTACTCGCGCCCGGACATCCTCTATCGCATGCGTTACTTGCCCTTGCCGGGACAATTCCGCAAGACCTACGCGTATAGCAACTTCGGTTACACCGAAGGAGCCATCGCCGCCGCCATCAAGATCGGCAAGCCCTGGGAGACAATCGCGGAAGAACAGCTTTACTCGCGCCTGGGTATGACCTCCACCAGTTCGCGCTTCTCCGACTACGAGGACCGGGCCAACAAGGCCGCGCTGCACATCTTCATCAATGGTGAGCCGGTCAACCGTTTCGTGCGCGAGGCCGACGCCGAAGCGCCGGCCGGTGGAGTCAGCTCCAGCGCACGTGATCTCGCCGAATGGATGGGGCTCCAACTCAGTGGCGGAAAGTGGAATGGCAAGCAGATCATCGACGCGAACGCCCTTGCCGAAACCCACAAGCCCCAGATCTGCCGCAATGCTGCCGACCCGGCGAAGCCGAACGAGTGTCCCGGCGGGCAGTACTATGGCCTGGGATGGAATGTCGAGACCGATGCCCAAGGCCACGCACAACTCGGCCATAGCGGCGCATTCTTCCTAGGCGCAGCGACCAGCGTATATCTGATTCCCGAGGAACACCTCGGCGTGCTTGTCCTCAGCAACAGCATGCCCATCGGCTTGCCGGAGTCGATCTGCCTGCACTTCCTCGACTTGGTGCATTATGGCAAGCCGCAGCGTGAGTATCTTCCGCTTATAGGAAAGGTCTTCGCGCAGATGATCGCAGAGAGTCAGGATGCATCTCCGAACTATGCCACGCTGGCGCCGCTGAAGAGTTCCGCTCCCGCCAAGCCGCTGAACGCCTATGTGGGCAAATACGCGAATGAGTACTTCGGGACGCTGGATGTTTCGGTCGAGCAGGATCGACTGATCCTGCGACTTCCGCCACGGGGAGCTTACTACGAACTTGCGCATCGGGACGGAGACACTTTTGCCTACTACTTCGCCAGCGAAAACACCGGCACTGGCCGCCGCGGTGCGAAGTTCTCGCCGGAAAAGAACCAGGTCCTCATAGAAAATCTTGCGCCCGAGCACAACGCGGTGTTTACCAGGTCGCAACCTCTCCCCTGAATTACCTCGCCAGCTCACGGCAGCAGGAAGCGGCAGAAGCGCTGCGATAAGAAGGCCGCTTTTCGCGGTTCGTTCTTCGCCTTTTGCCCTTCGCTTCCCCAGCAAAATGAACTTCCTTCCTAACCTTGTCATCCCGACCCAGGACTTTGGCCCGAGCGGAGGAGTGTTACCCTTCCCCAGCGCTCTTGATTTAGAATCAACAACTTAGCCGGGACTACGGTAGTGGGCTAATTAGCCCACTACCGGAACTACTTGCAAATAATAGATTCTTCGAGACTTACACCTACTCAATAGAAAAATAAAGACTTAGCTGGCAAGAAACGCCAATTTTGTGTATGTAAGGTCACATAATACATAGATGTCTTCTTGATAGCATGACAGCATCTATGGGCATCGCCTGGATCAGAATAAGGGCGAGGTATCCGTGAAGTTCCGCCCTCGCGCCTATGGCCAAGAGGCGTCACACCCGTCTGTGGCAGGCGTCACTGACGAGCCGCCACTGCCAATGTGAAACTGCACGCGTCGTTTGGGGAAAGGATTCCCTGGGCCTTTTTCCCACCATCCTCAGATTCGCATCGGTGCGGCGAGAAATAAGCCCCCGGCCTTCCTTCTTTAGGCGTCCGACTGCGCCCGTCTCTCTCGGCCAACTGGACTCGCACCATAAAGGAGGCGACGCCATGCGCGGCAAATCACAGATCCCCAATTCTATTGTGTGGGCCATCGCATGGGCGGCGGCGGTGGCGCTGCTGGTGCTGCTGGCGGTGGCTACCGCCCGGGCCCAGAATCCGGTTCCACCGACGGCGCGCGAAGCGGCAGCATCGCCAACTTTCGCGGCCAAGCTGCATCCTTCGACGCGGCCGGCGATGAACAAACCGCGGGCTTCGGCCCGTGCCCGAAGCGGCCGGCCTTTGCCGCAGGATGGAGCGCTTTACGACAACGGTCCGGTCAACGGCACCACCGACGCATGGACTATTAATTTCGGATACATCGTCAGTGATAGTTTCGTCGCCGATAACGGCAATTCAGTCAGCGGTTTTGACCTCTATGTCTGGGAGTTCCCCGGCGACACTATGAGCTCCCTGCAATGGTCCATTACCACACAACCGAACGGAGGGACCCTTCTTGGCTCGGGCATCGTCAGCGGCAGCAGCCTGACGGACACGTTTATTTCCACCAACCAGTACGGGTACGACATTGACAAGGTCTCGGCGACAGACCTGAGCGTGACCGTGACTTCAGGCAGCACTTACTGGTTCAACGTGCAGAACGCGACCGTTCCCAGCGGCGACCCGGTGTACTGGGATGAGAACAGCGGGGTCGGTTGCAACTCTCCCGGCTGCCCCTCGCAGGCCTACGATAGCGAGGTGGGAACCATTGCTTCCGAAGCGTTCGAGATCGGCAGCTGTGTCCCACCCAGCTGCTACCCCGAGTCTCCCTGCTTTCAATCGGGAGGAAATATGGAGATCATCCACGAATTCAACAGCAACATAGACGAAGGCAGTCCCTCTGGTGGAGTGGTGGCGGATCCGGCAGGGAACGTTTACGGACCCATGAGCGGCGGCCAAACTGGCTACGGTTTTGTGTACGAAATTGCCGGGAAGAACCAGGGCTGGCTGTTCAATGTCCTGTACAACTTTACCGGAAGCTCTGACGGGGCAAACCCCAATTCGCCTATCGTTGGGCCGGCAGGTGTCCTCTACGGCACGGCAGGCGGAGGCTGCTGCGGCCTGGTTTACAGCCTGCGACCGGCCCCCACCCCGTGCGCCACTTCTTCGTGCCCTTGGACGGAAAGTGTGATCTACCAATTTGCCGACAGCGCCAGTGCTGGAGCCATTGCCGCTTTCGACCAGGCCGGTAATCTTTACGGCTTTTCAGTGTCCGGCGGGGCGTACGGAAAAGGTGCTGTGTTCGAGTTATCGCCATCCCCCGGCGGTTGGACGGAGACCATCCTTTACAGCTTCACGGGAGGAAGCGATGGAAGCACTCCTGACTCACTGCTGGTGGGCCGGGATGGCAATCTCTACGGAGCAGGTGAGGTTGGCGGCGCCTACGGCTCCGGCGTGATTTTCCAGTTAGTGCGCCCTGTCTCAGGAGACATTTGGGCAGAAAATGTGATCTACAATTTCACGGGCCAGCCCCACAATATCTGGTGGGGGGGGAGCGACGGCGGACTTCCCGGCGGCCTGGTTCAAGACGGCCTTGGCAGTCTTCTGGGGTTTTCCCATTACACATACACAGATCCCGGGGGCTACCACCACCCTCACCTCGTGGTCTTTATGCTCTCACCTTCCAACGGAGGCTGGGCATTCGGCGTGCTTGACGACATAGATTTGACCAACATGTACGGTGCTGTTTGGTCGAGTTCCGGCCTGGCCACGGACACAGCGGGGAATGTGTACTGGGCCTATGGAACCATCTCGTCTGACGGCTTAGGACTTGGTAACGTTGTGAGCCTGGTTCCGGGCGGGGGCCTGTGGTTCGGCTGGAACCAGGTTTTCCTTCCCGAGGGGCCGCTGGCCCTCGACGCAGATCGCAGGGTTTATGGCACAACCAACAACTGCGGATACGGCCAGGGTACCATCTGGAAGGTGACGCAGTAGTGGGCTTGATTGACGTTTCGCGGCTTTGCCGCGACCGGCATCCGAACTGGGTGCTGGCCGTCGTTCACCGCAACTCTCCCACCCAACCAGAAGAGCGTTGGGTGGGGCACCCCGCCCGGCGTAGAGTGTCGCCACGTCAGGCAGCGATAGATAAGTGGTCCTCCGCCAGCTCGGCCGAGGCGTCGTCGTGCATGGCTACCCAGGGGTCGTTCATCACGTGGCTGAGTTGCGACTCGTTAATCCAGACAGCCTTCAGCGGAGTCTTGGGATTGCCGGTCTTGATCCAGATGCGAGACAGCCTGGGACAGGCCGTCATGAGATTGTTGATTCTGGTTGTAAACAGCATGGTTCCTCCTCACCTCACGCGAGATGGCGCATTGCTGCGCGGCTTTGGAGGGTGATCCTGAAGAGTGCTCTGAAAAAGTCAGCTTATGGTTTCTCTGGGACTAAAGCCCCTGAGCATTTAGAGCCGCCTGGACGCTGGCCTGAAGGCCAGCTCTACCCAGCCGCTGAGACGCTGGCCCTTCGACTGCGCTCAGGGCAGTCTCTGAAGGCCAGCTCTGCCCAATAATCAACTTTTTCAAAGCCTCTTCGGCAGGTTCACTCGCCCGGTTCACGTTGCACTCCGTGACCGGACGAGCGAGGCGCTTAGGTGCGCAACGCGGGACGGGTCAGAGAGCCGGGAATTGTGAGCTTCCGGTTACTCGGAGGTTCGCATTTCATAAAATTCGCCAAATTCATTGGCAACACTAGTTTAGACGACATGAGCGCGGTTTGGTTGCGAAAATCGCAGGGGCATTCAAAACTGAGGGTTGTGGCGCTGCTTGTTCCAGTTCTTCATCGCCTGCGCCTGCGATTTTTGCGCCTTCTTTTGCGCCTTCTGCTGTTGCTTCAGGGACTTCTTTGAGTTCGGCTGGGAGGAATGAGCGCGGGCATGGGCAGTGGACGGGGCGAAGAGCGCCAGACCGAGAAGGATAAACAGTGTATAAGCGGCAGCCTTCTTCATGAACTCCCCGTACAACCGGCTCTCGCTGGATTCTACACCTTGTCCCGCCTGACTTGAACTAAAACCCTGTGCCGCCGGTCACGAACTGCTGTGACCAGTCAGTTCCATCCTTCTGCTCGCGAGATTAGACTGGAATGTCGTACTAGCGAGGAAATCATGTCAACGCCTGCCCCTGCCAAAGGCCCTGTCAGCAAGCCCAATATCAAGATGGACCCGTCTTCTGACGTTTATCGTTCAGAAAGCCATCCTCTCGACCCGTTGTTTCTACCTCAAAGCGTGGCTGTTATCGGCGCCTCGGAACGCATGGGCAGCGTTGGCCGTTCAGTGCTATGGAACCTGCTTAGCAGCCCCTTCGGCGGCACCGTCTTTCCGGTGAATTCCAAACGGCCCAATGTGCTGGGCATCAAGGCCTATCCGAGCCTCAAGGAGCTGCCTGATCAGGTTGACCTCATCGTAGTCTGCACGCCTGCCGACACGGTGCCCGACATCATTGCCGAAGCGGTTGAGATGCGCATTCCAGCCGGCATCGTCATCTCGGCGGGGTTCAAGGAGACCGGGGAGCACGGGCAGGAGCTGGAGCGGCAGATCGCGCGGACGATTCGCGGCAGGATGCGGCTCATCGGACCGAACTGCCTGGGAGTGATGAATCCGGTGCGCGGACTGAATGCGACCTTCGCGCGTTCGGTGGCGCGGCCAGGTAATGTAGCTTTTGTCAGCCAGAGTGGCGCGTTGTGCACGGCTATCCTGGATTGGAGCCTGCGAGAGAATGTCGGCTTCAGCGCGTTTGTTTCCATCGGCTCCATGCTCGACGTGGATTGGGGCGACCTGGTGGACTACTTCGGCAGCGACTCGCGGACGCACAGTATCGTCATCTACATGGAGTCGATTGGCGATGCGCGGTCGTTCCTCTCGGCTGCACGCGAGGTGTCACTGACCAAGCCGGTAATTGTCATCAAGGCCGGACGGAACGCGGCTGCCGCGAAGGCGGCAGCGTCGCATACCGGGGCCCTCACGGGCAGCGATGAAGTGCTGGACGCCGCCTTCCGCCGCAGCGGCGTGCTGCGTGTCAACAGCATCGCCGACATCTTCTACATGTCAGACGTGCTGGCCAAACAGCCGCGGCCTCGCGGCAAGCGGCTGTGCATCCTGACCAACGCGGGTGGGCCCGGCGTGCTGGCGACGGATGCCCTGGTGGCCGGCGGAGGCGAACTGGCCGAGCTGTCAGAGGACACGATGAAGGCCTTCGACGCGATCCTTCCTCCGCAGTGGAGCCACAACAACCCGGTGGACATTCTCGGCGATGCCGAACCGGAGCGTTACGCGAAGTCGCTGGAGATTGCCGCCAAGGATCCCAGCATCGACGGCATGCTGGTGGTACTGACGCCGCAAGACATGACCAATCCCACGCAGATTGCCGAAAAGCTAAAGCCCTATGCAAAAGGGCTGGGCAAGCCGGTGCTGGCGAGCTGGATGGGTGGCGCCGAAGTCGCCGCCGGCGAGCAAATCCTGAACCAGGCAGGTATTCCAACCTTCCAGTTCCCTGACAGCGCAGTGCGCGCCTTCAATTACATGTGGCGCTACTCCTACAACCTGAAAGGCATCTACGAAACGCCCACCCTGCCGCAACATGCCGATGCGTTATTGCAGCGGGGAAAGGCGGAGCGGATCATCCGCGAGGCCCGCCAGGCGGGGCGCACGATTCTGACGGAATACGAATCGAAGCTATTGCTGAGGGCCTACGACATACCCACAGTCGAAACCCGCGTTGCACTAACCGAGCAGGAGGCGGTGCTGGCGGCGGAGGAGATCGGCTACCCTGTGGTGCTCAAGGTTTACTCGCTGACCCTTACCCACAAGACTGACGTGGGCGGCGTAGAGCTGCGGCTGCGCGATGCTGCTGCGGTAAAGACCGCATACCACGCTATTCAGAAATCAATCACGGAAAAGGCGCGTGCAGAACACTTCCAGGGAGTGACCGTACAGCCGATGGTGAAGTCCGACGGCTACGAGCTGATTATCGGCAGCAGCCTCGATGCGCAGTTCGGCCCGGTCATTCTGTTTGGCGCCGGCGGCCAACTGGTGGAGGTGTTCAAGGACAGCGCGCTGGCGCTGCCGCCGCTGAACTCCACGCTGGCGCTGCGCCTGATGGAGCAGACGAAGATCCTGACGGCCCTGAAAGGAGTGCGCGGGCGCAAACCGGTGGACATCGCCGCGCTGGAAGAGCTGTTGGTTCGCTTCAGCGAATTAGTGGTGGAGCAGCGCTGGATCAAGGAGATTGACATCAATCCACTACTGGCATCGCCGGAGCGATTGCTGGCACTGGATGCCCGCGTGGTGGTACATGGCCCTGAAGTGACCGAGGACGAGCTGCCCGAGACCGCGATCCGCCCCTATCCGATCCACCTGGTCACGGAGTGGACGATGAAAGACGGGAACAAGGTCACCATCCGGCCGATCCGGCCGGAGGATGAGCCGGCGATGATAGAGTTCCACAAGAAGCTATCGGAACGGAGCGTCTATCTACGGTACTTCCAGCCGTTGAAGCTGACCCAGCGGACAGCCCATGAGCGCCTGACGCGTACCTGCTTCATCGACTACAACCGCGAGATGGCGCTGATTGCCGAGCGCAGGGTTGAGGGCGACCAGACGGAAATCCTGGCGGTGGGCCGGCTCAGTAAGCTGCATGGCCGGGACGAAGCCGAAATGGCGGCAATAGCCATCGATGCCGCTCAGCATAAGGGCCTGGGTACAGAGCTGTACCGGCGGCTGATCCAGATAGCGCGCGACGAGAAGCTGAAACGCGTCGAATCCAATATGCTGCCCGAGAACCGCGAGATGCGGGCCGTCTGCGTGAAGACGGGATTCAAGATGTACTCAAGCGTGGAGGAGAACATGATTCGGGCTGAGCTGGATTTGTAGCAAGCGTTCACCTGAGGCACAGAGACACAGAGAGCAGGTATCCCAACAATTTCATTTGGCGAGCCCACGCAATTTACACTGGGCATGTTATGATGCGGAGCTTGCAGGAATGCAATCCGCACGGGCTGTCGCGATGAGGGCAAAGGCGGCAGGCGCGTCCCAGGGGCGATCAAAAGAACGTGCCAAGCGATAAACAGGTCAAGTGGTCGCAACTGCGGGTTGGAGTGACCGTACTGGTTGCGCTCATTACGCTTGCGGTCCTTATCTTCTTCATGACCGGCACCGGCGGGTTGTTCACCAAGAAAATCATACTTCGAGCCTACGTAGACAATGCAGGCGGTCTGCGCGTGGGGGCGCCCGTGCGCCTGGAGGGCGTGGATATCGGTAACGTCACCCGGATTCGCGTGGTCCGCGACCCCAAACGCATTTTGGCGCCGGTGGAGCTCGTTATGAAGGTGACCACGAGGTATCAAGACACGATGAACAAAGGCTGCCAGGTCTTGCTGACCACCGCCGGCGTTCTCGGCGAGGTCTTCGTGGACATGGATTGCCGCGGGGCTACAGGCGTCCCCATACAAGCGGGCGATGAGCTACCCACGAAGGACGTTCCGCAATTACAAGACGTGGTGCGGGCCGGCCAGGGGACACTGGAGAACGTTGACACGCTGGTGAAACGGCTGGATAGCATCATTTCGTACATCCAGAGCGGAAAGGGTTCCATCGGCAAGGTGATTTATGATCAGGCGCTGTTCGACCGCGCCAACGCTATGCTGACTCAGTTGCAGGAGGTGGTGGCCCAGGTCAACTCGCCGAAGGGGACCATTGGCAAGCTGATCAACAGCGACGAGCTATACAATAAGGCCAACTCTGCGGTCGATAACATTAACAAGATCATTGACCAGGTCAACGGCGGCCAGGGAACAATCGGCAAGTTCCTGAAGGATCCCACGCTCTACGACAATGCTAACAAGGCGACCGCCCAGGCCAACCAATTGATGACCGAAATCAATGCCGGCAAAGGCACGATCGGCAAACTCGCCAAAGATGAGGCGCTGGCGAAGAAAATCGACAACACGATTACCCGGCTGAATAGCATCGCCGACCGGCTGGATAAGGGCGAAGGTACGGCGGGCAAGTTCCTGGTAGATCCTTCGTTGTACAACAATGCGGACAAACTACTGGTAGAGACGCGGGAGCTGATCGCGGCCATACGGAAAGACCCAAAGACATACCTGACCATCCACTTGAAGCTCTTCTGACGGGCAGCAGCAAGTTTATTCCGAATAGTTTGAACTCGACCTTACCGACATCGCAGAGGAGTTCTGGAGTAGCGACCACTTGGAAGCGCCGCGTCGTGGCTCGGATAGGCCTGCTCTGATGCCACAAATTTCCCAGTTCCAGTTGCTCTTGTAGTAGTGTTTGTTGTGGAGATTCTTACAATTTCTCTTCTCCACCGGACGCCCGCATTCCCACCTTCGGCATTACGTCCGCGATGGTTTGCAGCGGCGCGACATCTTCCCTGTGTGAGGTCATAATGCGGATTCGAACTATCTTGGTTCTCTCGATGCTGCTCCCCGCCCTTCTTTCTGTAGCACAGACGGCACCTTCCAATTCTTCGTCCGAGTTTCCCAAGCAGATCCCCGGCTTCGATCTGACAGCCATGGACAAAACCGCCGATCCCTGCGCGGATTTCTATCAGTACTCCTGCGGAGGCTGGAAGAAGAACAATCCCATCCCGGCGGACAAGGCGCGGTGGGGCCGTTTTGACGCCCTGGCGGAGCAGAACCTTTATGTCCTGCGCGACATCCTGGAAAAAGCCAAGGCGCCGGGGCAGCACACCGCCATCGAACAGAAAATCGGCGCTTATTACGCCGCCTGCATGGACGAGGCGACCGTCGAGAAAAAAGGCGCCGCACCGCTGCAATCCGAGATGCAGAGCGTAGCGGCCATCAAGTCGAAACAGGAGATCATCCCCCAGGTCGCGAACCTGCATCGCAACGGCGTTCAGGTATTGTTCGCGTTCTACTCGATGCCTGACATGCACGATTCCACGATGACCATCGCGAACCTTGACCAGGGCGGTCTCACGTTGCCCGACCGCGATTACTACCTTAAGGACGACGCGAAGTCGGTGGAAACCCGACAGAAATATCAGGAGCACGTGCAGACGATGTTCGAACTGGCGGGCGACAAACCGGATGTGGCCGCCGCCGAAGCCAAGAGCGTGTTGGCCGTCGAAACTGGGCTGGCGAAAGCTTCCATGGACCGCACCGAACGCCGCGATCCGAAGAAGCGTGATCACATGATGCAGGTGACCGAGATTGCGACTGCCGCTCCCAACTTTGAGCTCACGCAATACTTCGCCGACAACGGCTCGCCGAAGTTCACCAGCCTGAACGTGGGCAATCCCGACTTCTTCAAGGCGGTGAATGAGCAGATGAATGCGGTGTCGCTTGATGACTGGAAGACCTACCTCCGCTGGCGCACCCTGGACACCTACGCGCCAACGCTCTCGAAGGCGTTTGTGGATGAGGATTTCCAGTTCAAGGGCGCCTACATGGCGGGGACAAAGGAGCTTGAGCCGCGCTGGAAGCGCTGCGTACGCTCCACCGACCGCAATCTCGGCATGGCGCTGGGCGAGCTGTACGTCGACAAGGTGTTTGGCCCGGACAACAAAGCGCGCACCCTCAAGATGGTGCAGGCCATCGAGCAGGCGATGCAGAAGGACATCGGAAGTTTGACCTGGATGTCAGATACCACCAAGCAGCAGGCGTATAAGAAGCTGAACACCATCGTCAACAACATCGGCTATCCCGACAAATGGCGCGATTACAGCACGGTGGTGGTGACGCGAGATGACTACGCGGGCAACGTCATGCGGGCTGCGGGTTTCGAGGTACAACGCCAGTACAACAAAATCCAGAAGCCCACGGACCGCAAAGACTGGACGATGACGCCGCCGACGGTGAACGCCTATTACCGTTCGAATATGAATGACATCAACTTCCCCGCCGGCATCCTGCAACCGCCGTTCTACGGCACTACCGCGGACGACGCGGTTAACTTTGGCGCTATCGGCGTGGTGATTGGGCACGAACTGACGCACGGCTTCGACGACCAGGGCCGCAAGTATGACGCGGTGGGCAATCTCACGGATTGGTGGACTGCGGAGGACGGCAAAGCCTTCGAGGATCGTGCCAACTGCACTGCCGAGGAGTATTCCAGCTTTGTCGCGGTGAAGGACGACAAGGGCGAAGTGAAGCTCAATGGCAAGCTCACGCTGGGCGAGAACACCGCCGACAACGGCGGTCTGAAACTGGCTTACATGGCGCTGATGAAAATGCTCGGCAGCACGCCAGTGAAGCCCATCGACGGCTTTACGCCAGAGCAGCGATTCTTTCTCGCGTACGGTCAGATCTGGTGCCAGAACGTGACACCTCAGCAGTCGCGGGTGCTGGCGATTACCGATCCGCATTCGCCGGGACAATGGCGCGTCAACGGAGCGGTGCAGAACTCGGCCGGGTTCCAGGAGGCGTTTGGCTGCAAGGCGGGCCAGGCCATGGTGCGCGAACCGGCGTGCCGGGTGTGGTAAGTATTCGTTCTTGGGACGGTTTCAGTCTTAGTAACCAAACTTACGGATTGTCATCACGAGTCCGCTTTAGCGGGCGAGGGATCTGCTTCTTGAGGGAACGATAGAAAAGCAGATTCCTCGCGCCCAACAAATGGGCGCTCGTAATGACAATTCTGAAGAATCGCTAGAGCAGGATGTTGTCGATCAGGCGTGTCGTTCCGACGTATGCGGCAACGGCGATCAGCGCGCCGTGCGAAATATCCGCGACAGGGTCGAGCATGTTGGGATCGACAATCGTGAAGTAATCGAGACGCGCGCCGGGCTCTGCAGCAATTACCTGCCCGCCAATCTCTATCAGCTTTGCGGCATCGCGCTCGCCGGCGTCGGCGGCGGCTTGCACGCGCATCAGCGAGCGATGCAACACTAGTGCCTGCTGGCGCTGTCCCGGAGTGAGATAGGCGTTGCGCGAGCTCATGGCAAGACCGTCTGCTTCGCGCACGATGGGGCAAACCACCAGCTCGACATCAAGGTTGAGGTCGCTCGCCATCTTGCGCAGGACCGCGACCTGCCCTGCATCTTTCTGCCCGAAGAACGCAAAATCAGGATGCACGATCTCAAATAGCTTTGCCACCACAGTGGCAACGCCGCGGAAGTGTCCGGGGCGCGAAGCCCCGTCGAGCTTGTCGCTAAGCTCGTCCACCAGCACATAGGTCTTTGCGCCCGGGGGATACATCTCGTCCACGCTGGGGATGAAGAGAAGGTCTACGCCGAGTTCGTCCAGCAGGTGGGAGTCGCGTTCCAGGCTACGCGGATACTTCGCAAGGTCTTCGGACGGGCCGAATTGCAGCGGGTTGACGAAGATTGAGACCGCGGCCACATCGCAGCGCGCCTTCGAAGCGCGCACCAGCGAGAGGTGTCCTTCGTGTAGCGCGCCCATGGTGGGCACGAAACCTAATGTCTTGCCGTTGCGGTGCGCCTGCCGACAGGCAGCCTTCATCCCGGCGATGGTCTCAATGCGGTGCATGGTCTTAGTGCGGCTTGGCGGGCGTCGTCTTTGGTTTCGGCGGAGCCGCTTCGGTTGTGCCCGGTGGAGGCTCGGGCTCCGGAAGCGTCCAACTCGCTATTACCTGCTTGTATATGGGCTCCAGTCGCGCCAGACTTGACGGCGAACACTTCAGGGCAACGGAGTAGATCTCGTTGTCGGGCCCTTCGATGAAGATCATCTCCTCAATCCAGTCGTGCCCGTTGGATTTTTCGTGATAGCGCACCTCAAGCAACTGCGCAGGCTTGTGGTCCACGGTGCGCTGCTGACGTTGCAAGGTTTCGTAGCTCTGTCCACGTTCCGGCAGGCCGGATGTTGCCTGCTCAATTACACCATTCAGGCTCAGGGGCTCTTCATCGCGTTCGGGCGGAGGCACGACCATGGCGACCGTAATCGCATCCCACAGTGAGCGGTCCTGAGTCTGCGGGGGCGCAACCACAACGCCGTGACTCGCAAAGATCTCGCCCAGCATCGACCATGAGTTCGGATACTTGAAGCAGAAGCCGCCTCCCGGCTGGCAGTAGTGCTTCCAGGCAGGGACAGGCTTCGCGGGCGGGACGCGAGAAGAGGGTGTCTGGCCTACTGCGATGACAAAAGAACCAAGCACGACGATCGGTAACCACGAACCGCGGAACAAAAACCGCATGTCTTACAGTGGCACAGCTCGCTTGCGTTCGGCAATCGCTTGCAGCGAGGAGAGGGTTTCCTTGGGCAGATGGTAGGACTCAGCGTCGGAAGGATAACCGCCGGACTTTACATCGTCCTTGAAGGCCAATACCGCGTTGCTGATGGTCGTTCCGATGTCGGCATAGCGGCGTACAAACTTGGCCGGCGGCGCGAAGGTCAGCCCGAGCAGATCGTGAAAGACCAGCACTTGGCCGTCGCACTCGGGACCAGCGCCGATGCCGATGGTGGGAATCTCCAGCTCGTTCGTGATCATGGCAGCCACTTCGCGGGGAATGCCTTCCAGCACCACGCAGCAGGCGCCGGCGCGCTCCAGCGCGAGCGCATCGTGCATGAGTTGCTCGATCGCCTTCAGCGTTTTGCCCTGCACCTTATAGCCGCCCATGGCGTGCACCGATTGCGGGGTCAGCCCGATATGCCCCACGACAGGGATTTCGGCCTCGACCATGCGCTCGACCAACCGGGCCCGCTTCTCGCCGCCTTCGATCTTTACCGCCTCCGCGCCTGCCTCCTTGACGAAGCGCGCAGCGTTGCGCAGAGCTTCGCGCTGGCTGACGTGGTACGAGGCGAACGGCATGTCCGCAATCAGGAAGGCATGCTTCACGCCGCGCCGTACGGCGCGCGTGTGATGCAGCATCTCCTGCATGGTGACGGGCAGCGTGTTGTCGTAGCCCAGCATCACCATGGCGAGCGAATCGCCGACCAGGATCATGTCGATCCCGGCCTCGTCCACCAGGCGGGCGCTGGCGTAGTCATACGCCGTCAGGCAGGTGATGAGTTCGTGACGCTGTTTCTTGTCGAGAAGAGTGGAAGCAGTAATTTTAGAGCGAAAGTCGCCGGTGGTGATACTCACGCTGTCCTCCAGTGCCGTTCCCCCAGATCGGGGATACAGCCTGTTACGGCCTCATCGAGCGGGAATCTAGACCCGTCTGTAGAGACGGTTGCATTCTACACCCGCCGGATAGGCCGTCAATGACCTTTTGGATGTAGGGCAATACGTGACGATGCGAGGTTGGGCATGGAGCCGATGGTTGTCGGCAGAACTTTCGGGCAAAGAAAAGCGGCGGGCCGAAACCCGCCGCTTGCTGAAGCCAAGTAATGAGCTAGCCGCCGTGATTGTTCGCTTCGGCTTTGCTCCTGCGCACCGTTGCGAGGAACCGATTAGCAGCCGGCGGGGCCGCCACCTCGCCGGTCAATGTCGGACGAAATCCGACCGATCGACCGTAGAAGGCATTCATGGCACTCTCGTCCGTCTTAATGACAGCTCCGTTCAGCGTGAGACCTGCGAACAGGCCACGCGTGCGCGAGTAAACCAGCACCTCCGACTTAAACTTCCAGTCCGTGCTGGCACTGGCCTCGCGGCCTACAGGTCCAGCAGCCACACTACCCGACCCGCCCAGCTTAAACTTTGAACTCAGTAGATCTTTCATGCCCTCATCATTCATGATGAGCATGACCAGGTCAACTCCTTCAGCACCAATCTGGGCGCCCCAGCTTCCCCCGGTCACCACGAAGAATGCCGGCGCACTCCAGCCGTGTTCGGTGCGGCAGGTAGCGACACCACGGCCGTGTTCCGCGCCGAAGATGAATCCGCCTTTAATCATGGACGGGACCACAGCTACACACTTTGCGCCCTCCAATACCTCGTCGGGAATGCCCTTGTCGGGCGCGCCCAGTAATTCATTCAGGACCTTCGACGAATCGTCCAGACGGGCGAGAACCTTCTCCCGCTCCGCGCTCGATTCGCTGTCTGCATTCTTCGCGTCATCTTTGTGCTGATCGGCCGCGTTGGCGTCGTTCTGCGCCGCCGCTTTATGCGTTGTGCCATCCTGGGCTACGCTGATGTTCGACGCCAAGAACGCGAACGCGCAGAACAGCAACACGGTTGACAAAATTCCAATTCGCTTCATAAACCCTTTTCCTGCCTTTCGGAGTAAAACTCCCCGGCCTACCGTTCATAAGGTTGGATACGGAATGGCGACGGGGGGTTGGCAGCCAAAAAAGATTTCCCAGAGACAAACCAAAAATGATTCGCAGGAAATCGATAGACGGGTCAGGATGCCGATCAGGCGGGCCGTTTGGCGGGTTGCGGTTTTTGCCAGGGACGATGAGGACGCTGCGATTCCGGCAGGTCCCGGTCGCGAACCCGGTCGTATCTATAGGATTCGCTCACCGTGCCCAAGCTTTCGTTGTAAAGGCTGATGGCGCCAATGCCTTCCTTCAGTTCCTCGGCGAAATCGTGCAACGCTTTCAGGTGATCGGCCGTGGCCGGGTATTCGGCTTTGCTGGTCTTGAGCACTTTCTGATGACCGTGGTCAACCAGCTTGGAGATTTCGCCTCCGATGAGGTAACCGGGGTAGGCGAAGATCTTCACTCCGCCATCCGGGGTGGCCTCGATGGCCGCCGAGGAGTGATATTTCTTCAGGAAGACTCGATTGTTAGTACCGGGGGCTTCCATTACATCGAAACCATGATCGCGAAACCATGTGACAGCGTCTGTGAACGAGGTCGCTTTGATCTTTCTTGCCATTCTATGAATGTGCCTTTGCAGGCTACGATTGACACTCTCGCACAACCGATGCCAAACAGCAACTGGGGGTGTCATGAGATGAGATGAGTAGCAAGGCTCCTGGGTCGCAAGAATGCGGTATTTGGTAGTTAGTACTTGGCACTGGCATTTAGCATTCAGCGTTGGCATCTAGCAAACACTGTCGAAGGGCTTTGAGGGTTTCGCGACTCTCTTGACACCTCTTTGCCCAGGCTAAGTACTAAATGCCAAGTGCTAACTGCTGAAGTTATCGGCTACAATCTCCATTCCTATGCTGCGGTTTTCGACAGCCGGTGAATCGCACGGAGAGGCGCTGGTGGCGCTCCTCTCGGGCATGCCTGCAGGCCTTGCGGTAGATCTGGAGTTCGTGAATCGTGAGCTGTGGCGCCGCCAGCAGGGTTACGGTCGTGGCGGGCGGATGCGCATTGAGCGCGACGCGGCGCACATCCTGAGTGGCGTGCGGCACGGTAAGACGATCGGTTCGCCTATCGCGATCATGCTGGCAAACAAGGATTGGCAGAACTGGAACGAGGCGCTGCCGATCGAGGAAGGCGATCCCGAGAAGCATAAGCGTGTGGCCTCGCCTCGGCCGGGCCATGCCGATCTGGCGGGCGCGCTGAAGTACAACTTTCCCGAAGCCCGCTACGTTTTGGAGCGGGCGTCTGCGCGGGAGTCGGCGGCACGAGCCTCGGTAGGCGCAATCGCCAAGCTGCTGCTGCGTGAACTGGGAATCGAAGTGCTGAGTCATGTGATCGCGGTCGGCAATGTGAGACTGGATGCTCACGTCTCATGGCAGGCGATCCAGGCCCTGGCCGGGAAAGAAGAAGTCTTGCTGAATTGTGTTGATCTGGACACGGAAGCACGCATGAAGGAGCAGGTGGATCGTGTCCTGCGCACAGGCGACTCGGTGGGCGGTATCTTTGAAGTGGTGGGGCACAACGTGCCGCCCGGGCTGGGCACTTACGCGAATTGGGACGAGCGACTCGATGCGCAACTGGCAGCCGCGGTGATGTCGCTGCAGGCGGTAAAGGCGGTGGAGATTGGCGATGCCGTGCAGGCTGCGATTTCACTGGGTTCCGAAGTGCATGATGAAATAGGTTACGAAACCACCCCAGCGAGTGCAAAACCGGCACTCGCCGGGGGCCCCGGCGAGCGCGAAAAGGTAGAGAGGCTGACCGGTTTCACCCGGCGTTCGAACCATGCCGGCGGACTGGAGGGAGGCGTTTCCAACGGTCAGGACCTCCGCCTGCGCGGTTATCTGAAGCCGATTTCCACGCTGCGGCGGCCGCTGGCGTCGGTAGACTTCGCCACCCGCGAGCCGGTCAAGGCGGCTTACGAGCGTTCGGATGTTTGTGTGGTGCCGGCCGCCGGGGTGGCGGCTGAGGCTATGGTGGCGCTCACCCTCGCGCGCTGCGCACTGGAGAAGTTCGGAGGCGATTCCATGGTGGAAGTGCAGCGCAATTTCCAAGGCTACTGCCAACAGTTACAAAACTTCTAAATGATCTATCCCATCGTGAAATACGGCGATCCGGTGCTGGAGAAACCGGCCGCCCCAATTACGGAATTCGACGACGAATTGCGACGGCTGGTGGAAGACATGTTCGAAAGCATGTACGCCGCGCACGGCGTGGGTCTGGCGGCCCCCCAGATCGGCATCAGCAAGCGCATCGCTGTCATTGACGTCACGTTCAAGGAAGATCCCAACGCGAAGGTCGTGCTGGTGAATCCGGAGATCGTCCACACCGAAGGCAGGCTTACCTCCAACGAAGGCTGCCTCAGCCTGCCGGAGTTTCGGGAGAAAGTGGCAAGGCCGCGTAAAGTTACGGCAAGAGCGCAAGACGCCGCCGGCAAGACAATTGAAGTCACCGGAGAAGACCTGCTGGCGCGGGCGCTGGTGCACGAAACCGATCACCTCAACGGAAAGCTCTACTTTAACCACATCAGCGCGTTGAAACGCGACATGATGAAACGCAAAATCCGCAAGCTGATGAAGCAGGGCGAATGGTAACGCGGCCATGATGGATGTATGTGGATTCGGATAAGGAAGCGCGCGTAATAGAACCGCGTCCACAACAGAAAAGATTGCCGTGGATGCGCCGATGCCGAGAGCCAGCGTGAATACTGTTACCGCGCCGAAACCAGGATTTCGACGAAGCATGCGCAGAGCGTAACGCAGATCGGCGTGCAAC
>JBKQKT010000099.1:0-3374 GCA_052147365.1 Candidatus Korobacteraceae bacterium
TGTATTTGTATGAGGCGGCGGCACAGACGCCCGAACGGCAGAACCTGGAGAACGTGCGGCGCGGGCAGTTCGAGGGCATTCGGGAAGAAGTGAAGACGAATCCGGCGCGCAAGCCGGATTTCGGCGAAGCGGAGCTGCATCCCATGGCGGGCGCGACCATCGTGGGCGCGCGCAAGTTCCTTGTGGCATACAACGTGTATCTCAACACCCCGGACGTGGAGATCGCGAAGAAAGTCGCTAAAGCGATTCGCTTTTCCAACGGTGGGCTGCGCTATGTGAAGGGCATGGGCGTGCCGGTGCGTGGGCTGGCGCAGGTTTCGATGAACCTGACTGATACCGACCAGACGCCGATTGCGCGCGTCTTCGAGTATGTAAAGCGCGAGGCGGCGCGGTACGGCGTGTTACCGCAATCGAGTGAGATCGTCGGGTTGATTCCCAAAAAGGCGCTGGAGGATGCGGCCGAGTGGTTCCTGCAGATCGAAAACTTCGATTCATCGTTGATTCTGGAAAACCGGCTGGCGGCGGTGATTAGCGGCAAGATGGCCGTCGGCGGAATTCGTGCCGGAGTGGAACCGTTCGTTGAGCAGCTTGCCGCACCGACGGCCGCGCCTGGTGGCGGATGCGCGTCGGCGGCCAGCGGGGCGATGGCGGCAGCCCTAGGCAGCATGGTGGCGGGCATGTCGCGGGGAAAAAAGGCATATCTGCAGCACGAGCGGGCGCTCAGCGACGCGTTGGCGCGGCTCGCGGAGTTGCGTGAGCATTTCAAGGCATCCATTGATGTTGATGCTGAATCCTTTAACGAAGTGATGGCCGCCTTCAAGAAGGCCAAAGATCATCCTGAGGGGCAGGCCGAAGTCGAAACTGCAACGAAGAAGGCGACGCTGGTTCCACTGGAGGTCGCGGAGCGGGCACGCGAGGTGCGGCAGATCGTGGAGTCGTTGCGGCCAATCACCAACCCGAAGATGGCATCGGATTTGACGGTGGCGGTAGCTCAGGCAAATGCTGCCATCCAGGGCGCGCTGGCCAACGTGGAGATCAATCTCGGAGACATTAAGGATGCGGTTTTCGTGGCCGACGTGAGAAAGCGCACGGAGGCGGTGTTAATCGAATAGGAATCAGCAACCTGCCGCGTGGCCACCTCGATTCGGGTGCAACCAAAGCTCACCATCCGACATCTTTGCCGTCATATAACTCTAGTAGAATAGGTGCCTATGAAGCAGTTCCTGACTGGCGTTTTCCTGAGTGGCTTACTCTGCGTTCCGGCGTTCTCTGCGCCGCTGAGCACAAGCGCTCGCACTGCCATTCCTTCTGCCATCCAGCAGATCATCTCGGTGGATTACCGGGCATTGCGTGATTCTCCCACGGCGCACGCGCTGCGCGACCGGGTGCTGCCCGATTACCTGAAGCAGTTCGAGACCGCCCTGAAAGGGGCGGGCATCGATGCTGACAAGGACGTAGAACAACTCACTTTGATCAGCTACCGGTCGAAGGGAACTCACAGTATCGGTATCGCGCAGGGGCCCTTCAAGAAGGCGGAATTCCTGCAGAAGATGCGGACGGCAAAGGTCAAGCCGGAGAAATACCAGCTTTCCTACATCTATCCGTTGGGCTCGGGCATGCAACTGGTGTTTCTCGATCCCTCGACCATCCTGTTTGGCGAGAACGATGCCATCAAGGGCGCGATCGATGTGCGGGACAACGGCGCCGACTCGCTGCAATCGAACAACACCATCAACGGCCTGATCAGCGGCGTGGATAGTGCAGCGATGTGGAGCGTGCTCGACCAGGTGGGAACGCAAAACATGTTCCGCTCGGCTCTGGGCGAGGCGGGATCATTGGCTGACTACGACACGGTGAAGAAGCGGCTGCTGGCCTCTGATTACATGATGAACTTCGACCATGGCGTGAGCTTCGACCTGAATGTAAAGACCTCCGACACCATGACGGCAGCGACCATGGCTACGCTGTTGAAGGCGGGAGTCCTGTATCGCAAGATGAATGCCACGCCGACTGAGAAGGTGGCCCTGGAAAATACCAGCGTGGACAACTCCAATGACATGGTGACGATGCATTTCAAAGCGGATGACCAGCGCTTTCAGGCGCTGCTGAAGTCGGACCTATTCACGGCGGTGTCGAAGTAGCAGACGAGAAAAGTGGAAGGCTGGCCACCAGTCAGGGGATTGGTGGCTTTTTATTGTGGGCGGTTGCGCCTCGGCGCCCATGTCGCAGCCGCTATAATCGAGGTACGTTGCGACCGTTCTGGATGCGCTCCTTTTGCCGTCTTCTATTGCTCTTGGCGCCCTTCGTACTGTGCGGGGCCGCTGTCGCACAAGTTCCTCCACGCACCCACACCGTAATGGTCATGCCGTTCGAAAACCACTCGAGCGCTCAAGGCCTTGATTGGATCAGCGAAGCCTTCCCTCAAGTGCTTTCCCAGCGAATGGCGTCGCCGCACCTCTATCTGATCAATCGCGAGGATCGAACTTACGCGTTCGATCGTGTCGGTATTCCCGCAACGGTGCATCCCTCACGGGCAACGATCTACCACATAGCGGAGTTGATGGACGCCGACTACGTTGTTCTTGGCAGCTATAACTACGACGGCAGCAGATTCAGCGCGTCCGCCCAGCTTCTGGATATGAAGAAGCTGCATCTGTCGCCGGAGGTGCAAAGCAGCGGTCCGCTGGCCGGCCTGATTGATGTGCAGACGGAACTGGCGTGGGAGTTGCTGGAGCAACTGCCGGTTCCTCCTGCGATGACCCGAGAACAATTTCTTAAGGCATCAGCGCCGATCCGGCTGGATGCTTTTGAAGCCTACATTCGCGGAATCATGGCGCCGGACCATCAGCAGAAGGTCCGCTATTTCCACAGTGCTCTGAAACTCAATCCCGGTTACACGGCGGCCATGTTCCAGTTAGCCAAGACCTACTACGACGCGCACGAATACGAATCCGCATGCTTGTGGTTTGGCCGCGTTCCCAAAGATGACCCGTCTGCAGGTGAAGCGAATTTTCTCCTTGGAATGTCGGAGTTCTATCGCGGGAATTTCGATAAGGCCTTCAGTGCGTTCGGTTCTCTGGCTGCCCGGCTGCCCTTGACCGAGGTCTATAACAACATGGGCGTGACCGAAGCTCGTCGTGGACGCAGGGGCGCCGCGGTGGAATATTTTTCGAAGGCGGTCAATGCTGACCCGAACGATGCCGACTACCGCTTCAACCTGGCGGTTGCGCTGTTCAAGAATGGAGACAGTGCGGGCGCTGCGCGGCAGTTGCGGGACGAGTTGCAGCGGCGGCCGACCGACGGGGAAGCCAGGTCCCTGCTTGACATGATTAATCGGGGTGTAGTGCCGCCTCCAGCGAGCACGATGTCAGCAA
>JBKQKT010000100.1:0-10677 GCA_052147365.1 Candidatus Korobacteraceae bacterium
ATGTGTACAACTACCTGAACATCAAGCGTGTGGCGCGGAGGACACAAGCCCATATGTGGTTCCGCATTCCGGATCAAATCTACTTCAACCTGAACGCCGTGGAGAACCTGGGCCATTTCCCCTCACGCTCAACCGTCATCTTTACCAATCCGTTTTTGGAGCAAAACGGCCATGTAGATATCGTCCGGCGCTACATTCCACCGCAAACTCTCGTCCATGTCTCGGTCATTCCCGATGCGGAGCCCGATGTCAAGATCGTTATGCAGGGAGTGGAGGCGCTCAATTTCTACAAAGCCGACCAGATCATCGCGCTGGGCGGCGGTTCCGTGATCGACGCGGCGAAGATCATGAAACTCAAGTACGAATCGCCGGAGGCTGACTTAGAGGAACTGGCCGCGCCGTTTCTGGATCTCCGCAAGCGCGTGGCTGAGTACCCGACCGCGAAAACCAGCCGGACGCGGTTGATTGCCATCTCCACGACCAGCGGTACGGGGAGCGAAGTCACTCCGTTTGCAGTTCTGACCGACAAGGAGCACGGTCGCAAGGTGACACTTGTCGACTACTCGCTAAGTCCCGATGTGGCCATAGTCGATCCGCAGTTTGTCATGTCCATGCCGAAAGGCCATACTGCCGACACCGGCATCGACTGTTTGACCCACGCGCTGGAAGCTGGAGTTTCGATTTACGCTTCCCCCTACACCGACTCAAACGCCATGCAGGCAATTCGAATGGTGTTCAAGTACCTGCCCATCGCGTATGAGCAACCGGAGAACGAAGAAGCGCGAAGCATGATGCATAATGCCGCCTGCATTGCAGCCATTGCGTTTTCCAATGCCTCAGTCGGCGTGAATCACGCACTGGCTCATGCTTTCGGCGCCCGTTTTGGCGTGGCGCACGGCCGGGCCAACGCGCTCATGCTGCCGCATGTCATTGCGTATAACGCGTCGGTTCCCACCAAGTTCATGCCGTCGCCGAACCAGCGGGGATATATCGCGCACAAGAAATATGCCATGGTAGCGGACCTGCTGGGCCTGGGCGGCCATACGATCGAGGAGAAGGTGCAAAACCTGGTGACGGCGACAGAACAATTACTTGACCGCCTGGCGATTCCGCGTTCGATCGCCGAACTGGGAATCTCGAAGGAAGAATTCGAGAGCGCGATGCCCGACCTGGTCAAAATTGCCTTCGACGATCCTTCCGGACGCTCGAACCCCCGCATGCCACTGTTGAGCGAATTGGTCGAGCTGTTCTGGAGCGCTTACCAGGGGCGGGGTCTGACGAAGGTGGACAGCGTATCTCAGCAAAAGACAGTTGATGAATGGTTGTGCGTATGACTATGACAATGATTCCCGTAGGACTTGATTTCGACGGAGACTGCGTGACCCATGCCCTGCAAGAAGCCCGGGAAAAGTTGGGCAGTACCGGCGATGGTGTGTGTTTGGATTTCTCCTCCGTGCGCCGGATTGATCCGAGTGCGCTTAGAGAGATGGAAGAGTTAGCCGGGCTGGCTGACGATAAGGCCATCACGGTGGTGTTGCGGGGCGTCAATGTGGACGTGTACAAGGTGCTCAAGTTGGCGAGGCTGACGCCGCGATTTTCCTTCGTGGCGTGAAATTAGAGCGGTCTATGATCAGGGTTCGCAAACAAGTTTGCAAGAGGTAGGATTTATGCCGAACCAGGGCGACAGTAACGCATTCTCCTTTGGAGATGCACTTTTCCTCTATCTCGAGCGCGAAGGCCAGCCGCTCAATATCGCCGGGGTCAGCCTGTTCGAGGGCGAGATCAAGCGCGCGGATTGTGCTGCGTTTATCGAATCGAAGCTGCCGCTGATTCCCCGCTATCGTCAGCGCGTTGTGTTTCCTCCGTTCGATCTTGGGCTTCCGCGCTGGGAGACTGACCACAACTTCGACATCCGGAACCACGTTCGCCAGGTGAAATTGAAGCACGGGACGGAGCAGGAACTGAAAGAGCTGGCGGGCAAGATCGTGAGCAACCGGCTGGACCGCCAACGACCGCTCTGGGATTTCACTCTGGCGCGGTTGCAAGGTGGCCGGACCGGAATCGTGGCCCGCATCCATCACTGCCTGGCGGACGGAATTTCCGGCGTGGGAGTGATGAACGTGATCATGGACGACAGTCCGACGCCGCGTCCCGTCCCGCGGGCGAAACGGCCTGCCAAGAACCCCGAGCAGCCCAGGGACGCAACCGCGGTCATCGTTGACGGGCTGGCCAAGTCGTATCTGTCGCTGGTGAGTGGGGCGCTGACTCTAAATTCAGGGCTCATCAACATGGCCCAAGCGGCGGTGGCTAATCCGGCAGGTCCCCCCGCCGAGATGATTCAGCTTTTGTCCGAGTTGGCGACTCCCGCAGAGCGCTTGCCATTTAATACCGTCTGCCGAGGACCGCAGAAGTTCGCCTGGACTGAGGTCCCGCTGGCCGAGATCAAGGCGGTGAAGAACACCTGGGGCGGCACGGTGAACGATGTCGTGCTTACCACGGTGACCCTGGCCTTTGGCCGTTACGCAGAGCAACGCGGTGTGAAACTGAAGGGACGCTCGCTGCGAATTGTGATTCCAGTCAATGTACGCGGCAACGGAGATGCCACGGAACTTGGAAATCAACTATCCTTCGTGCCAGTGCCAGTCCCGCTCGACATCCGCGACCCGCGGAAGCTGCTGGCCGTGGTGCGGGAACGAGTGGAGATACTGAAACGGGCGCACGCCGCCGACTTTATCGGCTTGTTTGGCGGTCTGCTGTCATCTCTCCCGAGCGCGTTCTGGGCCTATATCGGACCGGTGGCCAGCCAATTGCCGTTGAGTCTGTGCAACATTATTTGTACTAACGTGCCCGGCCCACAAGTTCCGCTCTACATAATGGGGCACAAAATGCTGGCCTGGTATCCATGGGTACCGATTGGCGGGCTGATGGGCATCAATTGCGCCATCCTTACCTATAACGGCACAGCGTATTTCGGTTTCACCGGTGATGTGCACGCAGCTCCCGACCTTGAAAGGCTGGAAAAGTTCGTGAACCAGAGTTTCGCGGAGTTTGCGACGGGTGCCGCTGTTGCCGACGTCACGCCACAGCGAAAGAAACGTGCGCGGCCGAATGCGAAGATTCCACTGCCGCGACCGACGGCAGCGCCGCTGCGTAAGAAATCATCAGTGGCCGTTGAAGCCTCGAAACTGGCAGGACCGCCGCCACCCGTAGAACGCTCGTCAGAAGGAAAGGCGCTAGGATTAGGAGCGTAAACAGCGTGGACGCCGCGGGCTCCATCAAGACGTGTCATTCCGACCGAGCGTTTAAGGGTACGCTGTTATCGCTCTTTCTCTCCCGCGGTCGCTGACTCAGAGGCATGTTCTGGCGCAGGCTCAAGGTTGGGTTGCTCCGCTGCGCTTGGCGCCGCCGCCGGGAACAGCTCAGTCTGCGGTTCGCCCAGCTTCTCGAACTCCTCCATGCTGGGCAACTCGGAGACGTCGTTCAGACCAAAGCGCATCAGGAATTCCTTGGTCGTCTTGTAAAGGATGGGGCGGCCGATGACCTGCTTGCGACCGGCAGTGGTGATGAGCTTGCGGTCGAGCAGGGTGGCGATAACGCCGGAGGAGTCCACCCCGCGAATCTCGCTGATCTCGGGCACGGTGACCGGCTGTTTGTAGGCGATGACGGAGAGTGTCTCCAGCGCCTGCAGCGACAGCCGGATGGGCGGCTTAAGGCTCTTGGCGAAGGTCACGACCACGTCGTGGTGCTCCGGCTTGGTGGCCATGCGGTAGCCGCCGGCGACTTGGCGGATTTCCATGCCACGATCCGGGGCGGCGAATTCGGCGGTGAGTTCGTCGATGAGGCTGGCAAGGCGAGCCTTGATGGTCTTGTCACGGGCGGATTTCTGCTCTTTGGTGAGGTCGGCAGATTCCACGTCGAAGGACGAAGGCTGGGCTTCAGAATCACCCGCAGGCGTTGCGGCTTCTGCGGCGCGCACCTCGGCGAGTACGGCATCGCTCAGCAACGATGCGAGCTGGTCGAGCGTGACCGGTTCTTCGGTGGCGTAGATGATAGCTTCGAGTTTGGCTTTCAGGCTCATAGAAATCGCTTTTGGCTCTTAGCTCTTAGCCACTGGCAGGTAATCCCAACACTGGCTGGCAAGCGAATTCGCGCATGCTAAGAGCTAAAGGCTAACGGCTAAAGGCAGCTTATCTCCAATCATCTTTCACCGGCGGGCTTTCCGCCATCAGGGTATCGAAGTTGGTGTGCTTCTTGAGCACGATCTCGCCGAAGACATTGTCCTGGCGCGCCAGCACCGCCTGCAGGCGAATCAGCTCCAGGATCGCCAGAAACGCGCACACCAGCGCCGAGCGCGAGCGCATGTTGCGCAGCAAATGCTTCAGGCGGATGGGGCGGTCCTCGAGCGCCAGCCGCCGGCGAACGTAGTCAATCATCTGCGAAACCGTGACGCTGTCGTCTTCGACGTCAAACGCGGGCTTGGACTTCGCGCGCTCCAGAATTTGCTGGAAGGTCTTGACCAGGTCCACCACATCGGCGACCATCTCGGGCTCGGTGCCTTCGGCGTTTTGAAACTCCTTCAGCGCCGGATTCGACCATACGGCGTCTTCGATCTGTTGCTTCTGCAACAGCATCTGCGCCGCGGTCTTGAAGCGCTCGTGCTCGAGCAGGCGGTTGACCAGTTCCAGCCGCGGGTCTTCCTCGGCGGCGGACGCGTTGGGATCAGGCGGGAGCAGCATCTTCGACTTGATGTGGATGAGCAGAGACGCCGTGTAGATGAACTCGGCAGCGACATCCACATCGAACTGCATCGTTTCTACGTAGCGCAGGTATTGCTCCGTGATTTTGGCGATGGGAATGTCGTAGATGTCAATGTCCTGCTTGCGGATGAGATCGAGCAGCAGGTCGAGCGGACCTTCGTACACCGTGCCGACGATGAGCGAGAAAGAGGTTTCGTCCACGCCCTTGTGTGCGTGAACATGCGGGGCGGGCGGGTTTGCACCGCTGCCGGTTGCGTGATTGGTGTTTTCGGACATTTAAGAGTCTATTGGCATTATAGGGGCGGCTCCTTTTTGTGCGGGAAGATACGACGGCGTACCAGCCACTTGACGTCGGGGTGAAGCCGGAAATTTGTGGAACGGAGAAGCCCAAGCGCCTGATCAAAGTCGAGTAGGCCGGCCAGATGGGCGTTCGCGATGACCCCCAGAGTACCGGTGACAGGCAAGTTACGGCGCTCGGCTTCAGCGCGGCCGGCCTGGTCATCGATGAGCAGTTCGTCGGCGTTCAGGAGCTGGGCCAGAGTCAGAGCTGCATTTTCGCCCCGATCGAGGAATTCGAGGGTGGGATCGGAGGGCGGGTCGGGCCGCACCTCGAGCCAGTCGGGAGGTTGGGCAATCCACGTCCGGACGACAGTGGGCGCCCCGGCGCCTTCTAGTTCCCGCACAACGGCCTGTGGCACGATGACGCGCGCGTAGAGCGGTTGCAGCACGTCCACGGCTCCGATCAATATCAGGTAGTTGAGCGGAGTTGTATCGGCGATGACGATCATGCCGACTTATCAGCCTTTTGCTCCTCGCGACACTTGCGGACGGTGGCAAGGTCCTTCTCAAAATCCTCGATGGTGTAATCGTAAACCTTGTGCTCCTTCAAGAAACCGTCCAGCTCAAACCGAGATGCGATGCCCAGCAACGTACGGAGCTGGTAGCCGCTCAATCGTCGCTGACGGTAGGCTTCGAGGGCAATGGCTTCTAACGCGGCGCGAGAAAGGTTCTGTCCCGAGCCCGCGAGAACGGCGGCCAACTCGTCAGGGATTTCGAGCGTAATCTGCATGGATACAGCCTAGCACGATATGTAAGAAAAACCTGATATCCGACTAATGAACTACCGTTCCTTGCCCCCGTCTGCGCTCTGCGCCGGCGCTTCATAGTCGTGCGACAAGTTCGCCGCGTCGCGTGCTTCCGCCATGGTTGCCTCGGCCACGGCACGCGCCTTCTTCGATCCGTCTTCGAGAATGTCCCACGCCAGCCTGGGATTGGCTTCGTACTGGGCGCGCCGCTCCTGCATGGGAGCGAGCACGCTCCACAAATTGTCGGCCACCCAGCCCTTGCACTCGATACAGCCGATGCCGGCAGATCGACAGCCCTCGTAAACCTTGGCCATAGTTTCGGCGCTGCTGAAGATCTTGTGCAAGTCGCCAACCGGGCACTTGTCGGGATCGCCGGGATCGCTGCGCCGAATGCGCGCCGGATCGGTCACCATCGTCTTCAATTTGGAGCGCAGCGAGGCCTCCGGCTCGCTCATGAGGATAGTGTTCCCGTATGACTTTGACATCTTGCGGCCGTCGGTGCCCGGAAGCTTCGCCGCCGGCGTCAGCAGCGGTTGGGGCTCAGGGAAGACGACTTCGCGTTGCGGGTCGCGAGCGCCAACCCGCAGCTTGCGCGGATAGAACTGATTGAAGCGCCGCGCCACTTCGCGCGTCAGCTCCACGTGTGGCACCTGGTCCTCGCCGACAGGGACGAAGTTTGCCTGGTAAATCAAAATGTCGGCTGACTGCAGCAGCGGATACCCCAAGAAGCCGTATGTGCCAAGATCCTTGTCTTTGAGGTTCTCGCGCTGCTCTTTGTAGCTGGGCACGCGCTCCAGCCAGCCCAGCGGTGTGACCATGCTGAACAGCAGGTGCAACTCGGCGTGCTGCGGCACGTGCGATTGGATGAACAGCGTACTGCGCACAGGATCTAGGCCGGCGGCGAGATAGTCGAGGATGACCTCCAGTGAGTTCTGCTTGACGGCTCGTGTATCGGCGTAGTCGGTGGTCAGAGCGTGCCAGTCGGCGATGAAGAAAAAGCAGTCATAGTCGTCCTGCAGGCCGACCCAGTTACGCAGCGCTCCGACATAGTTGCCGAGGTGCAGCTTTCCGGTGGGGCGCATGCCGCTGAGGATGCGGCCTTTCTTGTTTGGGTTCGTGTCCGGCATCAGAATCTCAAAAGTTGGCCGAGTAGGCCATAGAAGAATGCCAGGAACGGCGCAGTCATGGCACCGACGATGGAGCATCCGACCATCGGAAGGATGAAAAGAACAATTACGAGTCCGATGTAACCCACCCTGTCATAGACGCGCAGTGCGTCGTACGACAAAAAATGACGGATCACATGACTTCCATCCAGAGGCGGCAGCGGGATTAAGTTGAAAACTCCCAGCACTACGTTGATAAGAATCGCGAATGAGAACAGTTTTGCCAGCGGCGTGGCCACATCGGCGCCACGAAAATCCTGTCCGATGCCGCGACTGGAGCCGTGCAGAATGATCGCCAGCGCGATGACGGACAGAAAAGCCGTCAGAAAATTGCTAACCGGGCCCGCCACGGCGGTGAGAATATCGTCGCGCATCAGGTTCTTGAAATTGCGAGTGTCCACCGGCGTTGGTTTCGCCCAACCGAACGGCGGAAAGCCCAGGACAATCAAAAACAGCGGCAGGATGATGGTGCCGAAGAGATCGATATGGACGATCGGATTCAGCGAGATGCGCCCGAGCATCTTGGCCGTAGGATCGCCAAGGCGATTGGCCATCCAGGCATGCGCTGATTCGTGCACGCAGATGGCGAACAGTAGGACGATGATTTCGAAGAAAATATCAACAGGATTAACGTGAGCAAACATTACGGTTTGAATCCGATACTAACATGATGGCAGAGTGAGGCCACCGCTCTAGCGCTGCATAGCCTCACGCGAATCCGCTGTCTCGGCAACGCTGGTTTCGAGCGGTTGTTATCGCAGCGCCGCCTGCGCGGGAGCAGGCACAGCAACGGCTTCAACATGCGGCTGGTCGAGCGCGCCGGAGATGGCGTACGCCCGCCCGCCGGCGCTCTCGAAGCGCAGATCCAGGCTGCGGTCCAAAGAAGTCGTACCCTTCACTGCATAAGTACCGGCAGCCGATTGCAGCTTGCAATCCGCCAAGCTCAAGATCCCGTTTTGCAGAATGACGGTCCCGGTGAAATCCGAGAACGACACGGGAAGGGCATGGCTGTCCAGCGCGACATGTCGTAAAGAACCAGCGGACCAGGTAAAGACGGCAGAGCCATTAGCAGAGGCGCGCAGCACAGGGGGAGTCAGGCCCGACATGGCCAGACTGTATTTGCCATCTACTATGCCTGTAGCCCAGTTGTCGTGCATGAGAGATGCGAGCTGCGACATCGAGATCCGTGTGACATTGCCCGACCCTGCGAATCTCGGAGGCGACACCTTGAAGTCGGCGGTCCAGGTTCCGGCGTGATGTCCCCCGAGCAGGTCGGCGCGAAAGTCGCTGATGCGCAGCTCACCGGCGTTGAGTTCAGCCACGCCGCTGATGTTGTTCGCAATCGCCGTTCCCAGCTCCAATCGAGCCACCGAGAAACGGCCTCTGGCGCGCAGCTTCAATAGAGCGTCCTCGCGGCGCTGCCAGGGCGCCAGCAAGCGATACCAGGGCTGGGGCCGAAGAGCAGGATTGACCAGATGATTCAGGCGGGACAGAGAAACGTCGGGAGAGTGCGCATCGAACTGCACGACGCAAGTTTGTGGTGCTGTGCAGTGCAACGGGAAGCCGGCCGATCCGCTAATCTCTGGGCCTTGGGCGAATGTAGCCGTAAACGAAGTTACGTTTACCGTCTGATTGGCGATATTCGCCGTCGCGGACGCAATTTGCAGAGGCTCCGAAACGCCCTGCAACTCAGCGGTCACAGTGCGCAATTGGACTCTGCCCGACACAACGGGCGGCGCAAAGCCGACCCAGTTTCCTGCGGCCTCCAAGTCAATCTGAGCGGCCCCGGCGAGACCGACGCCCGGGGTGCCCACGCCCAGCGCCTTGCCCACGTTGAGGAGTCGCGCCAGTTCGGCTTCACCGCTCAGAGCAACCCTGTAATGGTCGCGATCGAATACGGCGCTGGCCGTAGCGGGCGAAGTGGCGCCCAGAGACAACGGAAAGGGCCTCACTACGAGCTTGAGTGCGGGATTCTCGGGAGTTGCGGCGCGGTGGGCGGAACGCCGTCGTTTCTGAGTCGCAGACGCCGGGCTGGGAACTGCGAACTGGACCTCTCCGACATTAAGATCCTGTTTCAACACCTCGGCGTGCAGGGCCAGATCCTGGCTGCGTCCGCCTCCCTCCCAGAGCGGCGCTCCGCCGCGCATCTTGCGGACGGCAAACACGGCTTCCACTTCGCCGCTGGCGGTGAGATCGGCCGGCAGGTCCTTCTTGGAGTGGCGGGCGAATGCCACCACCCGTTCAGCGGGTACCTGCTCCGCCGAGATGCCCAGATCGTAAGCCTCGCCAAGCCATCCCTGCGCGCTCCCACGGATGCGCAGAATTCCCGGCCCTATAGGCGATTCGCATTGCACGTCGCTCAATGTGTCATCGGGCGAGGAGTAGGTTCCAGTGCAATGGATTCGCATGCGCAACGCCTCGCCGAGAGCGATGTCGTAGCGGCGAAAATCGTCCACCTGCGCGTCCAGCGTGATGCCAAGCGCCGCCGGCGTACCCGTCAATGTCGCATTGGAACTGACCGCGCCACGCCAGCCCCGGTCATGTCCGTAAATGAGCGTTGTGAGCTGGCCTAGAGGTCCGCCGGCCAAGGTAATCCGGAAATTAATGGGAGTGTTCTGCAGGGCGGAGCCGCGCTGGAACCTCCCGTCAAGTTTAAGCGTGCCGGTATCGCTGATGCCCAGATCGGTGCGCATGGGACGACCCTCCAGCCGAATGCCCCATTGGCTTTCAGATTCGAGCCAGAGCGCAAAATCCGCATCGGTGAAGGCAAAGGCCTTCTTTACCTGGCCCAGCTTGAAGTTGATCCGACCGGTGGTAGCTTTCACATACGGAAAGCGAGGACGCGCTTCGGGCCGCTTCTTAGTGGTTGGAGCCGAAGCTACCTGCTCGGTGCGTTCGACCAGCTCCTCCAGGTTCCAGTGCCCGTCGGGACGGCGCACCAGGTTCAAGCTGGGATTATCCAGGGCGAGGGTCCCAATCTCCAGCCGCCCGCCCCACAGGGAGGCAAGGCGAAGATAGGCAGTGACCGTTGCGGCACGCAGCATCGGCTCCTCACCGTAGGCAGGATCGTCGGCGACGACGAAATTCGAGAGTACCAGTCCAGGGCGCGGAAGGAGCTTCAGTTCGATTTTAGAGACCGATACTTCGCGGCCCAGGGCGCGCCCGATGGCGTCCGCCACGCGTTTGCGATAACGATTGACGTTAATGAACGGCGGCAGTAGCAAGGCCCCAAGGACAATCAACAGCAGGGCCGCGCATACTAATCGCCGAGACGTGCAAAGTGCCATCAGCGCACCACGTGCAACATCCGTGACCAGCGCGTTTTGTCGAAGAAGTGGATGACGATATCAAAGAGCCAGGCGACACGATCGCCGATACCCTGGCGCTGATACTCATCGCGTGGCGTTATGAATGACCAGTAGATGAACATGGGCCTTCCGATTACGTTCTCACGCGGGACAAAGCCCCAATAGCGGCTGTCGAGGCTGACGTCACGGTTGTCACCCATGGCGAATACGCTCCCGGGAGGTACGACCAGCTCCCCATTCTGAACGTAGGAGGGAAGATTCTTCCGCCATGAGTCGGTTACATCGTCGTACATGCTGGCGGGCACATCGGGGAAGTTGTCGCGGTAGGCGTTGTAGTCGCCCTTGCGGACGACATAAGGCT
>JBKQKT010000101.1:0-3929 GCA_052147365.1 Candidatus Korobacteraceae bacterium
ATAAGCACTTGTGAATAAAGATCATACTAATAAGTGCTTACGGTTCAAGAGTTTGCCGTCGACATCTGAGCAACTTGATGATTCTAAAGAACAACGCATAAAGGGGAGACGTCGCTACGGAGGCAAAAAGCCAGCCTGTGCTACAGCCAAGTGCTGAATGCCAAGTACTAAGTACTAATCGCTGGTCGCCTGCATTACCATCCAAAGACAATGGTCGCCCGTGCCCTGCGCAGTCCCCTGTTCCTTCTGGCCCTGACCGCCGGCCTGAGCGCGTTCGTCATCCAGTCGGGCGAACTGGGCACCAGCGACACGACGCATCGCCTGCAGGCCGCGCATTCGTTCTGGACTTCGGAGCCGGAGGTCTTCCCCAACGAGTATCCCGAGTTCGGCATCCATGGGCGGGGCGGCAAGCTTTACACCTACTATGGCATGGGGCAGTCGCTGCTGATGCTGCCTGCGGACATCGCCGGCACCTGGCTGGCGCGGCTGCCGGCGTTCGAAAACTATGACGTTGACCCCGGCGTGAAGAGCATCGTAGTGAGCTACAGCACCAACATTCTTATCAACGTTCTTACCGCGCTGGTGTGTTTTCGTTTTCTGCGGATGCTGCGCTTCACCACGCGCCAGTCGGTTGCCGGCGTGCTCGCGCTGCTGTTCTGCACCACGCATCTGCACTACGCGCAGAACATGATGGAGAACAACTACATCATGCTTCTGACGCTGGCCGGCCTGACGTTTCAGTACGAATGGTTGCTCACTGGCAGTCAGCGCGCGCTGCTGGTTGGCTCAGCCGCGCTCGGACTGAACCTGCTGACGCGGCTTACGACTGGTCTGGATTTGATCGCCGGCGGAGTGTTCCTGCTGCTGGTGTTGTGGCTTGACAATGTGCGCGGCCGCGCCTTGTGGCAGCGCTGCGTGAGCTACGTCAGAACCGCAGCGCCGGTTTACGCGTTCTTCCTGCTGATCGATCGCTGGTATCAGTTCCACCGTTTCGAATCGTGGACTAATACCTACGTTTCGATATTCGCCAAGGAAATGCGAATGATGAATCCGTCGCTGCCGGCGGATTATCCGTGGGAAACGCCGTTTCACGTGGGCTTCTTCGGCGCGCTGTTTAAGCCGGAAAAATCCATCTTCCTCTTCGATCCGCTGCTGCTGCTGACCATTCTCATCTGCGCGCTGGCGTGGAAGCGCTTGCACCGTGACGTCAAAGCGTATGTGATTACAACGTTGCTACTCCTGCTGGCTTACATCTGCCTCTACGCGAAATACACGGTTTGGAGCGGCGACTTCGCTTGGGGCGATCGCTATGTCTCAACGGCAGCCGAGCTGGCGGCGTTCATCTCCGTGCCGCTGTTGCTGCGGCATCGCGCCGAGCTCGGCAGGTTCGCGCGGCTGATTGGAACGGCGCTGATCGCAGTGAGCTGCGCGATTCAGGTCGCTTCCCTCGCGTTCTGGTTGCCGCTGGAAATCTACCAGATGGACACGCTTGGCCATCCGACGTTCGTGGCCGCGCTGCGCTTCAAAAACATCGTGGCGTTCGCGCTCGGCAAAATGGAAGCTTGGGGGTTGACCAACGACTCGATGACCTACGATCCTTGGGATTTTGTCCACATCACTACCTGGAACTTCTTGCCCTTCCTGCTGCGCCGCGTCGGCGTCGCGCCTCTCTGGGTCGTGAACTTGGCGTTCGCGGTCTGGTACGCCGGAATAGCTGCGTTCGCGTGGACCTTGTGGCAACTGCGAAAAGTGGTGCGCAGCGGCCGGTTCGACGGCGACGCTGACGCGACATCGTGCTGACGTTTTGCTACGCACTTCCGCCAGAAACTCGGTTCCGTATATCATGTCTCATTCCATAAGCTCTGGTTGGTAAGTCGTCTATGGAAATGGTGCGCATCTTCGGTCTGCCTGCGGCGCTGCTGGTGCTGGCGTTCGTGGCCAATCGGCTCTCCAAGCTGACGCGCGTCCCCGACATCATTGTGCTGCTCCTGATCGGCGTGACGTTTGGGCCAATCCTGCGCTGGGTGAATCCCGACGCCTTCAAGGGCGCTGTTCATGTGCTCGGGATGCTGGCCCTCATCCTGATCCTGTTCGAAGGCGGACTCGAACTTCGGCTGCGACAGGCGCTGCGATATTTCCCCGCCGGGCTTCTGCTGGTAGCGGTGAGCTTTGGGCTGAGCCTCGGGCTGATCGCTGTGATTGGCCATGCGCTTCTGCATCTGGATTGGAACTCCTGTCTGCTGATGGGTGCTGCGCTGGGATGCACGAGTGGAACCATCGTGATTCCGGCGCTGCAGCAGATCACTGCGCCCGAGCCCGTTAAGATCACGCTTACCATCGAAGCGGCTCTAGGCGAAGTGATTGCCGTGCTCATGGTCGGCAGCATGCTGAACATGGGACCGAACCAGTCCATGCTCACCGGCTTGGCGTCCGACTTTTCTCACCACATCGTGATCGCGCTGCTTGTGGGTGTCACGGTCGGCGCGGCCTGGTCGCGGCTGTGGCCGATGGTCGCTGGTCTGCCGTACAGCAATATCCTGAACCTCGGCGTCGTGTTGGGCGTGTTCGCCGTTGCCCGTTATTTCGGTGGAAGTGGATTGCTGGCGGAGCTGATCTTTGGAGTCACTCTGGCCAATGTGCCGCGTACGCCGCACATGGTCCGCCAAGGTCTGCGCATGCTTGCCTTCCACGCTGAACTCAGCTTCCTGGTGCGGTCATTCTTCTTCTTCATGCTGGGCATTGTGGCTGAGTTCATCGGCCGCAAATACATCATTCCAATACTCGGCATTCTGGCCGCGTTGGTTCTGGCGCGCTTCCTCGCCGTGCAGGTCAGCCGATGGGCCGTGCGCGACGTGACTCGCGAGCAAACGGAGTTGCTGTTCTGGATGCTGCCGCGCGGGCTGGTCACAGCGGTGCTGGCGTTGGAAATCGTCGACGCCCGCGGCGCGGTGTTCGCATTCTTGCCGGCGATGGCCTTCACCGTCGTGCTGGTGACCAACCTGTTTATCGTTTGGGGTGCGGTCCGGTCAGGACAGGTTGCTGTGGTCGGCGAACCGTCGAAGCCGGTAATCAGCGCGGAGTTGAAGCCGCCTCCGGCCGATGTCCCATCGCCTGCTCTGCCGATGCCACAAACCGAAACATAATGAACAAATCCGTGGCGACTCTATTGTCGAAACTGGAAGCAGCCAGACTTCGGTATGGGCCCAGTTCTGCCGCATCGGTAGAGAAGCTGCTGGGTGCGCTGAAAGACCTCCATCTCGACGATGTGGAATCCCTCATTCGCTCTCACGATGCACTGCTGTTTCTGCGTGCCTTTCCGCAGAGCCGTAGAGTATTGCAACTGGCGGACGGTCTGCTGGCTGGAATCGCGAAACAGGTCGCAAGGCTCCGCGATTCCGGCGCAGATATGGAGTTGTTCGAACCGGAGCAGGTCTCCGGCATCGCCGGCACCGTCATCTCCGATACTTTCACCTACGAGCTTACATGCTGGCTGGTGCAGCGTTATCCGAACCAGTTGAGTGTCGCGTGGGACATCGATGAGCAAGGCCGACAACTGGCCGTAAGCTTGCCGCGCTTTCTCCCGCTGCTCGCCGATGACTCACTGGTCGAAGCTGATACACCTCATTTGGACTGGCTGGGATGCGCCGCTGGTGGACCAGAGCGAATCCTGCCCTGGCTCATGCAGCGACTCGAAGATGTGCCGATGACGATGCTGCAGAAGACCGCCTGGTACGATTCATTAAAGATCAACGTGGCGTGGAACCTGGGCGATTCCGCCGCAAGCCGGACACGCGCGCGCCGTATTCCGCAAGAGATGTACTTTCATCGGGAACCGCTGATTCGTCGCAATGAGGTGTCGATCGAAGCGGAGCTCGGCTCGCCGCCGTTACCAATTCGTAAGCTCTCCCGGCGCGAGGGCGAGGAAATCC
>JBKQKT010000102.1:0-3570 GCA_052147365.1 Candidatus Korobacteraceae bacterium
CGGCTCGCTGGGTGCGCAATCCTCCTGCGTGATTGCAATCACCTTTCTCCATCTGATCGTCACATCCTCAAAAAGCGCGGGCGTATGAAAGTTCGTTCCGCCCATGACCTCATTCAAACGTGCAATGATAATTCTTTTGACCTCATCTCTGGTTATTTCCAGCGGGCTGTATTTCATTTCGGCTTCACCCGGAGGCTCACGGAACTTGCTGAGCTTTTCCTTTTCATGGTTGGTAAACTTGTTCCATAGAAACGCGAACGCCGGGGTCGGAGCCGGGTCGCGCAGACGTTTCAGCAGATTACCTAAATCCAGGATGTCGTCTTCTTCAAATGGCTGGTAACCAAAGTCAGCCCCTGCTCTCGATCCGGCAATGGAAACCACCGGCCCCCAACTTTCTTCCCAGAAACCGGCTTTTATGAGAATGCGGATTCGGGTCATTGGTGTAAAGCCATGCTGATGATTCTCGTCAGTAAGCAATCCACATTGGTCAAGGAAGTCGGCCATCAGATAAAAATTCATCATGGGCGTTACGTCCTTGCAGGACTGATTCTTCGTTTGCCAGCGCTCGAGCTGGATGCGAGGCTCGACCCTTCTGAGTGTCGTCTTACAGTAGTTTTCGACATCAGCTCGCCTGCCACCTCCCCATCCCTGCCATAGGACGGACGCCGCGCCGCAGCCTCCATCCACCGTGAGTGATGCGTTCAATATGCGTTGTTTTTCGGCCGTGGTCAGAACGCGACGCTCTTGGGCCCGGATCTTGGCCTCAGCCGCAAGCTCTTCACGAGTTCCATGAAATGGTTTCAGGTCGGGACCAGGAGGTTCGATCCAACCGGCCGGCTCAAGGCAAAGCGTTTTCCGCGCCATGGCGTTCTTGAGCGAGCGGCATTGAACGATAAAACTGTTCATCACGCCCCGCGGCCACGGCTGTGGATACTCGAGCTTTCCCGCCGCCTTTTTGTATTTGAGCATCCCGTTGTCGTCCATCCCGTCTTCCACGAGTTTATACACCTGCCGCTCCACCGGCTTCTCGGGCGGCTGCTGCCCCACCGCCTTCGCCTCCGCGCAAGCCGTCCGCCACTTTTCCATCTCCGTCGGCGGCATTCCCGGACGAGGTGTGTCGTAGCTGTACGTAACAAACTCTATGATAGCCTTATCCGTGAATACTTCTGGATAGGTCGGTTTTGGATAATCAGGCTGGAAATGAGCCATGATATACCCGTTCAGGCTTTTGGGCTTAGAGAGACTGTCAGGGTCGAGCGCCCGCCCGCCCCCGACATAATTGGCCGTCTTGTGTTGCATTACTCTTTGGACGGCCTCTACAAATGTTGGTCTTTTGACAAGGTCGCCGTGCCACTTCGTAGTGGCGCAGTATTCGACCATCCCGAGCAACGAGCACGGGATGCCACAGTTCTTGTGTGCGGCAAGAAACTTTATCAGTTCCTCCGGCGACGTGCGGGCGGAATCATTGACCGCAGCCAGGAGACGCGACGCCAGGCCAAGGTCCTCGATGCAGAATTTGTCGAAGAATTGTCCTGCCGTCTTGAATGCCGCGCCAAAGGGCAAATTTCGCTGCTTCAATATCCGAAGTAATGATTCCGCCGCTCTGCATTGTTCCGGCGACTGTGAGGTCGGCTGGCTTGGCAATGTTCGTATGTGGCCGAAATGGATTTGCAGGGCTAACACGCGGTTCTCCGCAGCTTTTTGGTTATCCCAGGTTTCAAGCGTGAGCTGATTTAATCGAAGCCTTTCCAGCTTGTTTAGCGTAGGAATCATAGGGAAATACTCAACACACCACTTGCCGCCCGCGTTGGAATTGCCGCACCACTTGCACTTCCATTGTTTCTTATGCTTTGACATCGGCTTAATCGCGCATCGCGGACATAAGGGATAACACTCCGCCCAACTCTCCTTCGCCACAGATGCCAGGGGAGGGCCATCATCGATCGGGATGATTTCCAACCCCTTGACCGTAGTGTCCGTGCTCTGAATTCTGTTCGTGGAGGCTGCACCACACCCTGTCTGCGAGAAGTCACCAGGCTCACCATGATCTCCAGTAGCCGCACCGTTGTTGTTCTCGCCCGCCTGGATCACTTGGTCGGTGCCGGCACCGTTTAGCATGGGTTTGTCAGTGTGCGGCAGGCCAACCGGCAAGCCACCCAGCCCGAGATCAATTCTGAGACCAGCGGGCGGCGTGGATTGGGTTGGTGGGCTGCTATGCATGGCCGCTATGGCTGGGAATGGAGCGGCTCCCGATTCCGTGGCTGCCTGACTTTGATGTGTCTTGGCATCTCATGTCCATTCCTACAGCGAATACCCGTTCGCCTTGAGGCACTCATCGCAGGCGGCGATGTCGAAGCGCACAACGCGTTTGACGCGGAAAAAGACCAAGAGTCCAATGCGCATCCACTCGTTGATCGTTCGTGGGCACACTTTGTAGTGGGCCGCTATGCCGGCCTTGTCGGCGAACTTCGCGTTCTGATTATCTGGTAATGTTTCCATTTTCGTGCTTTCCGTCCGCCTGTGCGTCGGCTCTCCTCCCAGCGGGCGCCGGTTGCTTGTCTTTGCATTTTCCGGCAGAGCCGTTGCCTGAAATTATATGTTGGGCGGCCTTTGCTTGATTGGAACTGTTGTTGTGCCGGAAGAGCCGGTCATCGCTGTCCTGGGGATCAAACATCCATTTGTGATTCACTAACTGGCCAACAACAATGCCTTGGGCCTGCCAGGTCTCGATCGTACGGCAACCCACCAGGTAACGATGTGCCAGGCTTGGCTTGTCCAAGGACTCGGTGACTTTCCCTGCCTCCATCAGCTCAGTTGTTTCCATAAAAAGCTTCCTTTCTTCTAAAAATTGTATGGCTTTTGCCTGTGCCTGCTTGGACAACGTGAACTATTTTTTCACGTTGGTGCGGAGTTCGATGGCTCCCAAAGCCGAAAGCGTGGCATCGGCGGACTGGGGAAAAGGTAAGACGGGGATCCGTCGGGATGAAGGTGCGATCCATCTTCATCTGCTCCTCGATGGTGAGGCGGCGGAAGTAGTCCTTCAGATTATAGAATCTGATTCTCCCGGAGTGATTCCTCACAGGCGGCGGCGTCGAATCGCACCACACGCCGTACCTGAATATAAATGAGCAATCCATCTCGTTTCCAATCAGCGATGGTGGTCGCCGACACGCCGAAATAGCCGGCCAGCTCCTTGATCGTCATGAAACGCTTGGTTGGTGTTTTTGTATCGAGTGGTGTCATAATGATTTTAAGATTCAAGGCGTGGAGTTCTTGTACCCCATCAGTCGCCGGTCGCATTCGGCAACATCGGCAACGATCTGATGGCGCTCCATTCGGCCCGGGATGATTCCCCACGCCAGCCAATTCTCGATCGTCCGGATTCCGACTTGGTATCGGGCCGCCAGGCCGGATTTGTTTGTCTCCGACCTGGCCTGTTGGCCACGCCGTCGCGGACCCCTTTACCGTGATCGTTCTTGAAGTCAACGGCCTGTTCCAGCGTTCCCTCCTTCAGCCGGCGCCGCAACTCCGCGTAGCGCCGGCAGATCTCGTCCACCGGCAGCCCGATGG
>JBKQKT010000103.1:0-6605 GCA_052147365.1 Candidatus Korobacteraceae bacterium
CAAATGATTGATCCTGTTTGGTTTATTCGTACATAATTGAACAGCAAGTACTTAGCGGAACAGAATTCCCTGTAAGTGGTTGAAAGTTGGTCGACCTTAGGCGAAGACCTAACGAAAAGGGGGAGGGGGTGGAAGGCAGAGATTAGGGACTAGGGGTCAGAGACAGAAGGATAAGACAACAAGACCTTACTTCCTATCGTCACTGGCTGGTCCAGCCGCCCGCGGCCGCCCCGGTTCTTGTCCGGGATATTCATAGACGCCGCGACCGGCTTTGCGGCCCAGACGTCCGGCCTTGACGTACTGCACCATCAGCGGCGCGGGACGAAATTTTTCACCCAGCGTTTTGTGAAGGTATTCCAGGATGTGCAGGCGAGTATCGAGTCCGACCAGATCAACCATCTCGAACGGGCCCATGGGATGGTTCAAGCCGAGCTTTAAGGCTTTGTCGATGTCCTGCGGCGAGGCGACACCTTCCTGCAACATGTAGAAGGCTTCGTTGCCGATCATGGCATTGATGCGGCTGGTGATGAACCCGGGCGATTCTTTGATGACGACGACTTCTTTCCCCATGCGCTGACCCACTTCGACCGCGGCGGCCAGGGTTTCGTCGTCGGTTTCCAGCGCCCGCACAATTTCCAGCAGCTTCATCTTGTGCACGGGATTGAAGAAATGCATGCCAACACATTTCGGCGCGCGATAGGTCACGGAAGCAATTTCCGTAATGCTCAGCGAAGAAGTATTGGACGCCAGGATGGTGTTGGGCCGGCAAACTTTGTCGAGTAGAGTGAAGATCTCAATCTTCGATTCCATCTCCTCCGGCACCGCTTCAATCACCAGCTCGGCCTCGCGCGCAGCCTGCTCCACCGAGGACGCATATTCCAGGCGGCCAAAAGCCTCATCGGCATCGGTCTTGGTCACCTTTCCGAGTTCGACAGCCTTGTCAAGATTGACGCGTATTTCGGTCTCAGCCTTGCGTAACGCGGTGGGAAGAACGTCCTCCAGGATGGTGCGATAGCCTCCGAGTGCCGCGGCGTGAGCGATGCCGCGTCCCATGATCCCGGCGCCGATGACGGCAATCGTGCGGACGTCAGCCATCGCCCTACTCGCTCTTTTCCAATTGCTCGACGATGGAGAGGAGGTTTGGGTCCGAGGCGCGCATGTATTCGGCAAGACGTTTCTTTTCGTCGCCGGTGATCAAATAGAGACTTGCGCTGATGCGGCGGAGTGTCGCCGCGATATCGTCCACGTAGTTCATCATGCGAATCAGTTCACCAGTAGCAGCCATAGGAATCCTTTCAAGAGCTCTTTGCTATACAACGAAATCTTCGTCCACTTCCCTGTTCTCTTGCTCGGCGCCGGTTGACGGTTGTTGCAGGCTCGCATCGCGATCGGTGACTTCAACAAGCGCCGCGAGCTTGGCGGCGAGTTCCGGCGTCAGCGCTCCGGGACGCAAGCGCCATGTCCAACTTCCAACCTTCTGGCTGGGCACGTTCATTCGCGCCTCAGACCCCAGACCCAGGACGTCCTGCGCCGGAATGACTGCGAGGTTTGCAACCGAGGTTAGCGCAGCTCGTATGAATGCCCAGTGAACTCCATCGCAACCGATTCCCAGATAGGACGACGCGAGCTTCTTCTCGGCTTCGGTTGCTGACGAGTTCCACCAACCCACCGTCGTGTCGTTGTCATGCGTGCCGGTGTAAACAACTGAGTTATGCTTGAAGCGATGCGGCAGATACTTGCGTGCACCGCGATCTCCGAAGCCGAATTGCATGACTTTCGTGCCCGGGATTCCTAGTTTCCTGCGCAGTTCGGTCACTGCTGGCGTGATGTAGCCGAGGTCCTCAGCAATGAAAGGCAGGTCGCCGAGTAAGTCTCGCAACGCCTTGAAGAGGTCTTCATTGGGCCCTTGCACCCAATGCCCATGAATCGCCGTCGGTTCGTCTGCGGATATCTCCCAATAGGCCTCGAACCCGCGAAAATGATCGAGGCGCACGATGTCGCAAGTCTCGGTCGCCCAACGCATTCTCTTAATCCACCACTTGTAGCCGTCCGACTTGAGCGCATCCCAGTCGTATAAAGGGTTGCCCCAGCGCTGTCCCGTCTCGCTGAAGACGTCCGGCGGAACGCCCGCAACAACTTCGGGTGAAAGATCGTCTTTCAAGCGGAATATTTCGGGATGGGTCCAAACGTCGGCGCTGTCATAGCTGACGAAAATAGCGAGGTCGCCAATCACGCGAACCCCGGCTTTGCGGCAGTGTGAGCGCAAAGCCCGCCATTGTTCGAAGAACGCGAACTGAAGGAAGCGCTCCTTCTCAAGCTTTTCCTGTAATTGCTTGCGCAACTTTGCCACCGCTTCCGGCTGGCGGCGGACGAGGCTTTGGGGCCACGCATTCCACGGTTGGTCACCGAAACGCTCGCGCAAGGCGCTGAACAACACATAATCCTCAAGCCACCAATCGTTTTGGCGGCAGAAGTCCTGATACCGCTTTTTGGCCTCGCGTGAAGCCGAGACCAAAAAATTTCCAGCCGCCTCGCGCAACAATGGCAGCTTGTGAGCGCGGACGCTCTCGAAGTCCACTTGGCAATTTCCGTCCGACAAGGCTTCAAACCGCTCGCGATTAATCAAACCCCGATCGGCCAGGCGCTCCAGGCTGATTAGCATCACATTGCCAGCAAACGCCGAGGTGCAGGAATAGGGCGAGTTGCCGTAGCCCAAAGGCCCAAGCGGCAGGATTTGCCACAGCGTTTGCCGGGCCGCAGCCAGCCAGTTTGCGAACTCATAGGCCGCAGGACCGAGGTCACCAATGCCGCCACGAGAAGGCAGCGAGGTCACGTGCATGAGAATGCCGGCTGAGCGCTGTGCAAGCATGAGTGCGTGTTCAGTTGAAAGAAGTAATCCAGAGTTTGCCGATGGCCGTAATCCTGTGGTCCGACTGGGTCGTGGTTAGTCACAAAGCGCCCAACAGAATCTCTCTACTGAGGTGAAAACCGGGAACCTTCCGCGTTTTACGATCCCTCGGCAGTCTGGCTCAGGCGTTCCATCTCTTTCTTGTTGATCCTGACCTTGCCCTCTTTTTCCAGCCGATCGCGCAGATTCTCAACGTAAAGTCCCTCGATTTCGTTGCGCTTTTGTTGCAGCAGCGTATCCTTAACGCTGTCCCAGTTCTGCTTCATTTGTTCCGGTGACGGCTGCTGCACTTCCAGCACTTTGATCACGACGCCATTGTTGCCACTCTGGATCGGGGCGCTGATGTCGCCGGTTTTCATGTCGAAAGCCACGCTGGCGGCGCCACTCATCGCACCAACCTCGGGCACTTGTGACGTACGATCGACTAACTCGCTGGTTTTGACTGTTACACCAGCTTCCTTGGCAGCCTTCGCCAAATCGTGTTCGGCATGGGCGCGATCAGCCAGTTGCTGCGTCTTCTGGGCCAACTGAGCCTGCGCGCGTTGCTCCTTGAACTGCTGCTCTACTTTGTCCTGGACCTGCTCGAAGGTGGGCGTTTGCGGCGGCTGAATCTCGGTCACCTGGTAGACTGCGTATCCCTGTGGCAGAGGCGCGGTTGCGGGAGGATCGCCTTTCTTGGCCGAAAACAGCGCGCTCACAAACTCAGGAGCGTTGCCAACGCCGGGCAGAGGTTCCCCTTGCGCTATTGGACCCACTGATGTAACCGTTAGACCTTTTTCGGCAGCAGCTTTGCTGATGCCGGCCGTGCGAGCCTGCGCCTGAACCGCGTTTGCGAGACTTTGCGCCCCGGCCGAGGCTTTTTGGCCTTTCAGGACCATTTCGATCTCAGGCGTTACTTCGTCGAGCGGCTTCAGCCGCGCTTGCTGCTTAGCTTCGACGTGAATGATATGGAAGCCGTAGCTGGTGCGGATGATATCCGTCGTTTGCCCGACCGGCGTATTAAACGCAGCCTGCTCGAACTCAGGAACGGTGCGGCCCTTGGTCAGCGGTGGCAGCAGGCCTCCGTTCTGTGCACTCCCCGGATCATCCGAATTCTTCTTGGCCAGTTCGGCGAAATTCCCGCCCGCTTTCAACTGTTTGGCAATGTCTTCAGCCTTTTTGCGCGCAGCATCCACACCGGCCTGATCAACCTTGCCGTCAGGCCCCGGAGTTGGCGTCTTAATCAGAATGTGGCGGACAGTTACGGTTTCGGGAATACGATACTCGTCCTGATGCTGGTTGTAATACTGCTGGAGTTCAGCCTGCGTGACCGAGATTTTGTCGGTCAGCTTCGCCGTCTCGATCAGGATGTACTGAGCTTTCCGCTTCTCCGGGATTGAGTTGGCATACTGTTGCTTGTACTGTTCGTAGAACGCTCTTAGTTCCGCGTCGGTGGGCTTGATCTGCTTCTTGATGTCATCGAGCGTCAGCACCGCATACTCGAACTTGACCTTGGTGTCATGTTTCATCAACTCTTGGCTGATGTCCTTGTCACTCACGGAAACGGGGGCGGTGATGAGCGAAAGCAGTTTCCTTTGGGCGATCTCTGCCTTTACTTCCTGCTCGAACTGCGCGACGCTCAGGTTGAACTGGCTCTGGATGAGCATCTCGTATTCCTGCTCGCCAATAAATTTGCCACCGGGAAACAGAACCTGTCCCATCTGGCCTTGGTGCAAAGCATTGCTGAGCTCTTCATTACTCACGCCCAGGCCCATGCGGTCGGCTTCGTACACCAGCATTTTCTGAGCAATTACGCTCTCGGCCGCTCGTGGCATGATGTAGCTCATGATGCCGGGAGGAACGTTCCCCTTGAACTGCTGCTTGGCAATGCGACGCGCTTGCTGCGCCACCTCTTGAACGCCGATGTCCTGATTACCGACTCGGGCCAAGACACCTTGGGTAGTCAGCCCGCCGCCGAAAATGTCATTGAGAAAGCCACCTCCGGGAATCAGGGTGATAACCATCATCACGCAGACAACGACCAGAAGGCCGCCAAGTACAATTTTCTTGATGGGGCCCGGCTTTTGCAGAAAACGGATCATGCTTCAGAAACTCCAGATTAGATGGATGAATAGCTGATTATACCAGCGCGACCGTGGAGCGCAGTTCGCTGGTATCCAAGAACTTAGCGGACGAACTTGGTGCAGCCAGATGCTACCCAGCACCGCTCACTGACGAAAATCCCCCACACAGGGATCGCTCCTTCCCTGCCCCACACGTCGATATGTTGTAATAGATAGGATAAATGGGGAAACTGTCACCATTAGTACGCCGGCGGCTGCTGGCCCAAAAACGTCTGATCCGCGAATTAAGAATGATCGCCAAGGGCCTGGTTTCGACCGACCATCCCATATTGGCGCATATCATCCCGATTCGTCGCTGCAATCTTTCGTGCACCTACTGCAACGAATACGACGATTTCTCGAAGCCGGTGCCGACGGACAGCATGAAACAGCGGATCGATCATCTGGCACGGCTGGGCACATCCATCATCACGTTTAGCGGCGGCGAACCACTGCTGCATCCCGAGCTGGATGAGCTCATTGCTCACATTCGCAAGTACCCGGTCATCGCCGCCATTATTACGAACGGCTATCTGCTTACGGCCGACCGCATCCAGAGGCTGAATCGCGCCGGCCTCGATCACCTCCAGATCAGTATCGACAATGTCATGCCCGACGACGTTTCCAAGAAGTCGCTGAAGGTGCTCGACAAGAAGCTGCAACTGCTGGCCGAGCACGCCGACTTCCACGTAAATATCAACTCTGTGGTTGGCGGTGGCATCCACAACCCGCACGACGCGCTGGTGGTGGGGCGTCGCGCAGTGCAGCTAGGCTTCACGTCAACAATCGGCATCATTCACGACGGGGAAGGACAGCTGCAGCCACTCAGCGAAAATGAGCGCGACGTTTTCTTGAAGATGAAGTCGCTCGAGAAGCATAATTACGCTCGCTTCAACTGGTTTCAGAACAACATTGCCAACGGCCGGCCCAACCAGTGGCGCTGCCGCGCAGGTGCGCGCTACCTCTATATCTGCGAAGACGGCCTGGTTCACTACTGCTCGCAGCAGCGCGGATATCCTGGAATACCGGTGGAGCAATACTCGGTCGCCGACATTCGCCGAGAGTTCCTCACCGAAAAGAGCTGTGCGCCTCACTGCACCGTTTCCTGCGTACATCATGTGTCTTACATGGACTTCTGGCGTGCGCCGCAAACCTTTCGCGTCCCGCAGCCACCCATGGATGCCGGACAACTGGTGCAAATCGAATAACAATCTGCCGTGTGCGCAGCCAGACGGCGCAGCGTCCTATGCGACGCCGGAGATGAGTTGCGGCAACCACGGACGGTTCCCAACCGCGTTCTGCTCCTACTGTGAGGCACTACTTAGCGTGCCTCCCTGTCTCGGATTTTTCCCCTTATTAAGGGTACCAACAGGCGAATTATGTGGGTTCACGAATGTTATAATCGCAAGTGCCTTTCTGAAATAGCTTCCTGACAAACGGGCGCGTAGCTCAACTGGCAGAGCAACTGACTCTTAATCAGTAGGTTGAAGGTTCGATTCCTTCCGCGCTCACCAACCTTTAGAATCAATAGCTTACAGGCGGAATCCCCTTCCGAATGAATCCCACGGTCTTCTACCTTTCAATGTCCTGTCATT
>JBKQKT010000104.1:0-4468 GCA_052147365.1 Candidatus Korobacteraceae bacterium
GTCGCATCGTTCCAGTCTCCATCCACCAACTCCACGCCTTGGTCTGCCCACTCCGTCGCTTTCTCGCCGCTGCGCACAATTGCTCGCACCTGTTTGCGTTGCTTCAGCAGATGCCGCGCGGTGGCGCCTCCAACGTGTCCAGTAATGCCCATGACTAAATACATGCTCGTTTCCTCCTTGTTGTTTTGCAGCGATACGGCCAGTAGGCTTTTTTCGACACGCTACGGTAACCGTATCTGCTACGCCGGGAAACCCAGAGGCTTGCACCAATCGTGACTCGCTGGGGTGCCCGGCTTTTTTCCGAGCAAGACCACCGGAAGGGAGGACGTCCCCCCTGCATGCCGCCTCTTAGCAGCGCTTCTTCTAGGTGACGGGAGCAGCCTTGGCTGTGGGCGGCAGGAAGAGAAGCTGACTAACGCTACCACATCGCGTGACGTTCGGATGTACAGGGTTCAGTGTATGAGAGGCGGCTTGGTGCGAATCAATACCTCTAAACGATAGATCCCTATCGGGACTGCCCCGAAGCAGAAATGCGGGATGCCCAGGTTGGTGTGGTCGGGGCAGTTTCGATAGGGTCGTTTGAACTGAGCCGCTAGCGTTTGCGGCGGATGCGGTGAGATCTATGGGATTTCGATTGGGCTGGGCAGGTTACTAACCGTCTTAGCAGCAAAAACGCGGAACGAAGAGAGTCGTGGACTTGTTCTTGTAAGCGGCCGTGGAGTTTCAGATTGCAGAAAAAGAGTTCGTATCGGTGGGCAAAAGCGCCGGTTGAGCACACGAGAGCGTGGCGTGTTTGAACACACCTGCGACCGACGATGATCGAAGCAAGTTGCGTCATCGATATCTCAGGAGGAATCAAGGCTGCGCCTCTGTGGATCAGGCAGGATCAGGCCTGAGCGGAAATGAAGCTGGCTACTGGTCATCCGTTCGACGACGAGCATGGGACCGCAGCAAACCGGACAGCGCAGCTGGGCGGTGATCTCAGCGTCAGTTGCGCAGTCGTGTGCACCGAGAACAGCACGGCAGCGTACGAGCATACTGCCACGCCTGCGGTTTGCGAAAAAGCCGAAGTGGCGGATGCGTACCAAGCCCTTGGGCAGAACGTGGACCAGGAAGCGGCGCAGGAACTCATCGGCGGAGACCGTCATGATTTTCTGCTTGCCGCCGTGCGCATAGTCTTTCCAGCGAAAGGAGACTCGATCATTCTGGAACGCCACCAGTCGATGGTTGGAGATGGCGACGCGGTGCGTATAGCGAGCGAGATAGTTCAGAACATGCTCGGGACCGCCGAAGGGTGGCTTGGCATAGACGACCCAGTCTTGGTGGAAGAACTGTCGGAGAAACTGGCGAAAGCGACGTGGCTCAGCAAGACTCTGGAGTGAGCCGTGAAACTGGAGCTTGTCCTGAAGAAAAAGTTGCTTCAGTCCGGCTGTGAACTTGCCCCGGAAGACGCGACTCAGCGCGGCGACAGGCAGGAAGAATCGTCTCGAGGAAGAGATCCATCGGGAACCATCGGGTGCAAGACCGCCAGCCGGAACAATGTAGTGTATGTGCGGATGATGGTGAAGGTTCTGTCCCCAAGTGTGGAGCACGCCCAGAAACCCGATGTCTGCACCCAGATGTTCCGGGTCGCCGGCGAGTTCGAGCAGCGTCGCTGCACTAGCTCGGAACAGCAGATCGTAAAGCAGCCGCTTGTTCTGCAGCGCTAGAGCGGAGAGTTCGTGCGGCAACGTGAAGACGATGTGAAAGTAAGAGACGGGCAACAGCTCAGCCCTGCGCTGGGCGAGCCAGCGGGAGCGGGCGTTCCCCTGACATCTGGGGCAGTGCCGGTTACGGCAAGAGTTGTAAGAGATAGCCTGATAGCCGCAGCGCGTGCACTGATCACGATGAGCGCCCAAGGCCGCAGTACGGCAGCGGGCGATGGCATCGAGCACCTTGCGATGCTGCCACGCAAGGTGTGATCCGTAGTGCTCCCAAAATCTGTTGCCGGATGCTCGGACGATATCGGCCACCTCAAGGGTGGGCCGACTCATCGCTTGATCAGCCTCCTGGAACGCTTCACTTGGTCGGGACTAGACACCTCGATAGCTTCCAGCGGGCTGGGAACCGCCTGCAGATGACGCCGGGACAAGTGCAAGTAGACGGTAGTGTCGGCGAGCTTGGCATGACCCAGCAGGACCTGGATGGTGCGCAGATCGGCGCCGGCCTCGAGCATGTGGGTGGCGAAACTGTGCCTAAGCGTGTGCGGAGACACATGCTTGCTGACCCCAGCATGTTTCGCGGCCTCCGCCACGGCCTTCCAGACGATCTTCTCTGTGATGGGCACGTCGGCGCGCCAGTTGTTGACAGTGCCGGGGAACAGATATGTCTTCGGCTTCATCCAGCGCCAATACTCGCGCAGGGTGTCCAGCAGCTTCGGGGTCAACAGGACGTCGCGGTCACGGCCACCCTTGCCCTGGCGAACATGAATGACCATGCGTTGGCTGTCGATATCGCAAACTTTGAGGTGGCATAGTTCAGCGCGTCGCAGGCCGGTCGCATACAGCATCATCAGCATGGTGCGGTGCATCAGGTTCTGCGCGGAAGCAATGAGCTGCGCCACTTCCTCCTGACTCAGTACTGTGGGCAGCCGCCTCTGACGCTTGGGAAACGGAATGTGATCGGGAAGATATGGCCGTCGGAGTGTCTTGACGAAGAGAAAACGCAGAGCAGCGGAACGACCTTCGATCGTTCCTGGCGAGAGCTTGCAGTCGCGAAACAGGTGAACCTGGTACTCGCGAATATGTTCTGGGCCGAGGCGATCGGGAGAACGGTGGAAGTATCTCGCGAAGTCCTCCACCGCATGGATATAGGCACGAACAGTGTTCTGAGCGTAGTTGCGACGCTGGAGCTCGTCCAGCATCAGCTTCCGAAGATGGGTCACGGTGATCTCCTTGTGACCCAAAACTTACACGCACAACACTGCCCGGGACGACCACGCGGTAGCGTCCGCCGCGCTAGCGGCTTAGTTCAATCGCCCTTCTGGGAACTCAGCAGACTCGACTTTTGGGCAATACTTGTAATTCGGAAGCCGATAAATGGATACCGGAAAGGAGAAAATCGAATCACAGGCTCTTGATGCACTGACACAGCGCTGCAATCTCGTTGGGTAGTGCACCCAAAGATCGCCGGCACTGGTCCGGGCATCGGAGATGGACGAAGCCGGCTTCTTCCCTACCCCCTGGCTGAAGCTGAAATAGACTCGTGCCAAACCCACAAGGAGCGGACATGAACACCCAGCACAGGTATCAATACGGAAGTTTGACAAGAAGGAAGCGCATTCGGACGGAAGATGTGTGGCAATTTCGCTACTACGAAACTACTCCAGAGGGGCAACGGCACCGCCGGTCAAAGATCATCGGTATGCTAAGCCAGTATCCGACGGCGACGGACGCGCTTCGGATTCTCGAACGATTTCGACTGCGGCTCAATCTTCAAAACCGATTAGGCCCGCCGGTGACTCTCGATGCTCTTGTGGATGACTACGTCGAGAAAGAACTGCCGCAGCTACGCTACGGAACCCAGCAAGCGCATCTGTCCAGCTTGCATCGCTGGATACGACCGCGTTGGGGTGGATACCTCGTCTACGAAATCAAGCCGGTCGAGGTTGAGCAGTGGCTTCGATCTCTGCCGTTGGCGGCGAAGTCGAAGGTAAACCTGCGGAGCCTCTTGCACCTTGTGTTTCAGCATGGACGGCGGTGGGAGATCACCGACGCCAACCCCATCGATCTGGTGCGGCAGCGTGGCGGGCGCCGATCGATTCCGCGAGTGCTGAACGTGCATGACATCCGATTGGTCCTTGCAGAACTTACTGAGCCCTATCGAACTATGGTTCTGGTAGCAGCCTGTCTCGGTCTTCGGGCCAGCGAGATCATCGGCTTGCAATGGGGCGATTTCAACTGGGGGGACGGCACGCTGCTGGTGAAGCGAAGTGTTGTCCATGGCCGAGTGGGCGACACCAAGACGGAAGCTTCGCGGCTTCCTCTTCCCGTTGATCCCAGTCTGGCCGATGTCCTCAGGGCACACTGGCAGCGCAGCTTGCACCGGCAACCTCACGATTGGGTATTTGCGAACCGCAAGGGGAAGCCGCGGTGGCAGGAGAGCATTCTGCAACGGCGCATCAAACCGGCAGCGGTGCGGGCGGCCGTGGGCAAGATCGGCTGGCACACGTTTCGACATTCCTACTCGAGCCTGTTACGTCGAGTGAGTACAGACATTAAAGTGCAGCAAGAGTTGTTGCGGCACTCGACCATCCAGAGCACGCTGAATGTCTATACGCAAGCCATGTTGGAGGGCAAGCGTGCCGCCAACAGTGTGATAGTTCGGAGCGTATTACCTAAGGAAACTTGTGGTGTGCGAGGAGGTGCCTCAAGCGGCAGCCAAAGGGAGCCCTCACTTTTCCCGCAAGATATCGAAGACCTTGCCGACC
>JBKQKT010000105.1:0-2847 GCA_052147365.1 Candidatus Korobacteraceae bacterium
AATATGGGTGCCACAGAGTGGCCATTGCTCGCCTTGGACCAGTGGAGTATGGCTCATCATCATCCCCGAACCATAATCCTGAGGATTGCCTGGGTCGCTCTGGATAAGGCTCCCTCCACTGCCATCGCTGCGGACGGAGATGGCGAAATTAAACACGGCGATATTCGTGGTGATCGTCATCGTACCGAGCCCGTTCGCGGTGATGGAGTACACCGATCCCGTCTCGATTGTCTGGGGGATTGGTCTGCCACCGCTGTCCACCGGTTCACCATTGCCGTCGTTGTAATCGAGCACACCGCTGGTGATATTCCCGTTGCCATCGGCTATGAAGCCGCCCGCCATGAACGTAAGTTTCCCGTTGTTGTACCCGCTGAAGTTGAATACGTAGTTGCCTTGAAGACTGGCGTTGGTGACCGCAGGAGCGATGGAAACACTGACCTGCGCGGCGGCCACTGCAGGATTCTGCTTCTCACCGTCGGTCACTTGGAACATTGGAGAATAATTGCCGGTTTGGGTGGGCGTCCCTTTGAGCGAACACGTGAGGCTCTTCGTGCCCATACAAGTGGCCGGGTCCAGAGACAATCCAGGCGGCAAGTTGGAGGCCGTCCAGGAGTACGGAGAGCTCCCTCCCGCCACCGTCACGCCATTGGTGTAAGGAACATTGACGAATCCAGTAGGCAAGGAACTCGTCGTGATCGACATGATCGTGATCGTGAAATTCGAGGCGCCGACAGCGGGTTGCCCGGGCGAGGTCTCGGAGTCGGTTACTTGGATATAGAACACGGTAGGCATGCCATTGGTTGTAGGTGTGCCGGAAATCACGCCAGTGCTCGTATTAAGCGTCAAGCCAGGGGGCAAACCGGCTTGGGTGGGATCGCACGGGCCCGAACTTCCCACCAGCACACACCACGTGTAAGGCGCAAGGCCCCCGGTTGCTGTCAGCGTCTGGCTGTAGGCAACGCCCACGGAACCTGACGGCAATACCGCCGGCGTGATCGACACCACGCCTTGGATGTAGATGTTGAGGTTCGCGGTGGCCGTCATAGACGCCGCATCCGTCACCTTCGCCGTGAAAGGGTAGCCGCCTGCTTGGACTGCGGTGGGTGTCCCGGAAATCACACCTGTCGAGGTGTTCAAACTCAGGCCCGGCGGCAAGTTGCCGCTGGTGATGCTCCAGGTGTAAGACCCGGTGCCACCAGTCGCGAACAGCGAAACGGCGCTACCGTTTGAGTTTAGATACGCCGTGTTGACCACGCCGTTCGTCAGCGTTGCCGTTGTGATAGTTGGCGGACCGGCCGGGGGCGTGGGCGCCTTGGATCCGCCGCCGCCGCAAGCGGTCAGAAGAAGGCTAAGAACTATTACAAAACCCAGTGCTGCGACGACCTTGGGCGAATTCATCGGGTCCCCTTGTGAAGCGGAAATTGCGGGCTACGGAAAATTCCCCTCATCGGAAATGGCCGGTTCTCTGGACGCGGGGAAGAGGAACAGGAAGCACCATGCGAGTCGACCCGCTCGGAAACACGCTTTGTTTACGAATGTGGCTGGTAATAGGCGTTCGCCTTACCTGATTCAGAGTTGCTGACATCGTAACTCGAAAGGGTATTTTACGGTAGGGGGAAGACGTATCAAAGAGGTTCACCACCAAGGCGCAGCGAAAAAACAAAAGCACCGGAACGCCCGGTGCTCGACGGCAGTTAATTCCACGGCGTCAGGCTCTCTTGAGCAGCCTGACGATCAAGGTCAATATCACCGCGCCCAGCACGGCGACACAGATGGTATAGATCATGCCGCCTTCCCCGGCAAAGCCGAGGCTGCGCATGATCCAGCCACCGATAACTGCGCCGACGATACCGACGATGATGTCCATGATGGTTCCGAAGCCGGAGCCCTTCATGAGTTTTCCCGTTAGCCAGCCGGCGATCAGACCTACGATGATCCACCAAAGAATGAACATGCTTCCTCCGCTGGTTGAAGCTTCCGAAGTGAGTTGTCGATTGGCCCGTAAAACCGAAGCGGCTAGGAGCTTAACCCGCAGCCGCCGGAAATGCAAAAGTGATGTTCTCGTCCAGTGAATGTTGGACACTTTTCGACTGAATCGGGTCGCGTTCTGCCTCGGATTTCTGCCTTGATTGCCTCCCCCTTCCGCTCTGTGGTAACGTCCGCTCGACGCCTGTTGTGCGCTGGAGGTAAGCGGATGATTGGTCTCATTGTTTCGATTGCCATTCTGGCGGTGATCGCGTTTGCGCTCATCGGCATTTACAACAGCCTGGTGCAGTTGCGGGTGCGTGCCGACAACGCCTGGGCCGACATTGATGTGCAACTCAAGCGGCGCTATGACCTCATTCCCAACCTGGTCGAAACCGTGAAGGGCTACGCCGCGCACGAGAAGGGCACGTTCGAGAATGTGGCCAGGTTTCGCAGCGCGGCCATGGCGGCGCAAACTCCGGCGGAAAAGAGTGAGGCGGAAGGCCAGCTCACCTACGCTCTCCGCGGGCTGCTGGCCGTGGCAGAGGCCTATCCGCAATTGCGCGCATCCGAGCAATTTCAATCGCTGCAAGGCTCATTGACCGGGCTTGAGGACGCCATCCAGAACGCGCGACGTTATTACAACGCCGTGGTGCGCGACCTGAATACCAAGATCCAGACCTTCCCCACAAATATCGTGGCCGGCATGTTCCACGTCCAGCAGCGGCAGTTCTTCGACATCACCGAACCGGCGCAACGCGAGCCGGTAGCGGTGAAGTTCTGAAGGCCGCCATTCGCTTTTCGTCCTTCGCCGTTCGCGGGGCGCAGACTCATCATGCAAAAGCCTCAATCCTGTCGTCCTGAGCGAAGCGCGAGGTCGCG
>JBKQKT010000106.1:0-2745 GCA_052147365.1 Candidatus Korobacteraceae bacterium
GCCCGGAACGAGTTTAGCGGGCAGCCCCTCTGGACGCAATGCCGATGTTCCGAAACTTCCTCGCTCAGCGCTTTCATAAGTTGGCACGGCCCCTTCAGGCTGGCGTCTCGGCTTTGCCGTAGTATGGTTGGTGCGCCGTTGCGTATGCACGAAAAGCGTCCTGTTGTCTCACTTCCAGGAGCGTTTCACGTGGTTACTCCGTCCCATCTTCGCTTCGATCTAATCGCTCAGCGAGCGGGTAGATCGCGCGCAACACGCTTTCGCGCGTTCAAGTCCCTGGCCCTCCTGCTTCTGCATGCAATCGGCCTTTCACTCGCGCAGCAAGCCATAGGCCAAGCCGACAGCGGGAATGCCCCGGCGCCGCCGCCGTGGGATCAGAATCCCGACGGGATGCACATCTATCTCTGGGCGGGACTCAAGTCCCACTTTCCGGGACAGCACGATTATCCCCAGTTCCTTGCCGACTGGAGCAAGATCTTGACGGAGCATGGCGCCATAGTCGACGGAGCCCTGCACGCGCCCCGCTCTGTCGATCTGGAGCACACCGACGTCGTGATTCTCTACAAGGGAGACGCGGCTTATCTAACCGAAGATGAGAAGGCGGCGCTCGAAGCGTATATAAAGCGCGGAGGCGGGCTGGTCAGCATTCACGACTCGTTATGCGGTCCGGACCCGGCTTACTTTGCCTCGCTGGTGGGCGGCGCCAAGAAGCACGGCGAAGTGAACTACACCCTTGGAGCTCCCATTCCTTATACCGTAGTTGACCAGGCGGACCCAATCATGAAGGGCATGTCGAATATCACTCTCTTCGACGAAGCGTTCTACAACGTGACGTGGGCACACGACCCTGGGATTCATGTCTTGGCCACAGCCGTTATTCCCGGAACGCCGAGCGCCGGCACGCACAAGGGAGAGGTCGTGCCCCAGATCTGGACCTATGAACACCGTCTGCCCGGAGGCGAGCCAGCCAGGGCGTTCGTCTGGATGCAGGGGCATGAGTATGCGAACTTTGCGAATTATCAGATTCAGCAAATGCTGCTTCGCGGCATCGCATGGGCCGGGAAGAAGCCCGTCGATTCGCTCGTCGACTACGTGCCGCCGCATCCTGTGCGCACGCAGGGAACTGGTACAAGTCGATAGCTTAAAGGGCGCGCAACGGCGAGGTACGCAGAATCCAATGGTTATGCAAGGCCGAGATCACTTGGCTGTCCAGCCTCCGTCGATAAGAATGTCGGTGCCCGTGATGAATCCTGCCGCCTCGGAACACAAATAGCAAGCCAGTGCGCCGATCTCCTCGATCCTGCCCCACCTGCCGACTGGCAGGTTTGCAAGGAATTGCGCATTAGCGTCGGGATTGTTCATGACCGCCGCATTCATGTCCGTTCCGAACGGGCCGGGACTGATGCCGTTTACGGTGATGCCGTCGCCGGCGAGTTCCAGCGCCAATGATCGCGTCAAGCCAAGCAGGGCCGCCTTTGCGGAGGAATACGCGGTTCGGCCCGGCAGAGACACGTGACTCATGATCGAAGTCATATTCAGTACGCGGCCGTAGCCGGAACCCTTCATTCCCGGAACAAAGGCCCGGCACATCAAGAATGTCGAGATCAGGCTTGAGTCCAGGACGCTGCGGAACTCCTCCAGCGAAAAGTCAACCAGGTTCTTGCGGATATTTGTGCCTGCGTTGTTGATCAGAATCTGGGCTGCACCGAACCGCTTGGCTACCGCTTCCGCGACGTTGGCGACCTCCTTTTCTTGCGTCACATCGGCGACAAACATCTCGGCGGTTCCGCCCTGTTCTGCAATCGCAGCGCGCACAAGTTCGAGTCGCTTGCCGTCGCGTGCTACCAGCGCTATCTTCGCGCCTTCTGCGGAGAGGGCCTTCGCCATTGCCTCGCCCAGACCGCGGTTCCCGCCCGTAATGACAGCCGTCCGACCAGCCAAATTCGAATTCATGTTTCCATCTCCCATCCCAATTCGAAGACGTGCAGCCCGTGCTTCAGGGCTCAAGAGGACTCGCGCCGATCTCTGCCGAGGAAATGGCTGCGGCCGGTTCGCGTCGCCGCCGCGCCGATTCCGGATCGAGCACTAACCAGCAGGTCGCCGACACAGTGGCTGCACCGGCCATTGTGTCGATAAGAAGGTTCCAGTTGCCGCCTGATTTCTCAAGGATCACGCCGCCAACGACTGGCGCCACGAATCCCGCGAGATTGCCCATCATATTCATTGATGCCGCCACAGTAGCTGTGTAGGGGCCTCCGATCTCCACACAGGAGTCCCACGAAATCGGCATAGTCAGGTCGCTCGCAAAGCTGGCCAGCCCCATCGCTATCATGGCTGGAACCACAGAATGGATGTGTGTCAACGCAACCAACAGGATCGCCGTCGAGAGAAATCCGCAAAAGGCAATCGCGCGCCGCGGCAACCTTGCGGGAGCGAGCCCCGAAGCCAATGCGCCGAAACCACCAAACAACAGCGGCAATACCGCGAGAGCGGCAGCGTGATCCAGCGACTGTCCGCGGCCTTCACGCAGATATGTCGGCAGCCACGTGATGTAAAAGCACCAAACGTAGGAGAGGAAGAAATATTGGACAAACAGCAGCAATACCTGACGAGTCAGCAGCAGGGTCGTCCAGTTCCGTTGGTCGCGCCCTCCCTTTGTTGTGAGCGCACGCGACGCTTCCAGCAATTCTCTCTCGGCTGAATTCACCGCGGGATGTTGCGATGGGTCGTCTTTGAACCAAACAA
>JBKQKT010000107.1:0-7199 GCA_052147365.1 Candidatus Korobacteraceae bacterium
GTTACCGCCGTGAAAGAACAACCACGATAAGGAAATACAACGACTTGCAAGAGGCGGGCGGCCACCTAAGCCCTTGCTGGTCCGTACAAGCCAACACATTTACGTACCGTAATCCGTACCGCGAAAAAAAACCGCTATGCGGCATGCAGAAGCTCCCGGGCCTGTAAAGGCGGCAATGTATTCGGATAACGAACAGAAGGAATACTTTGACCTGGTACCACAGTCACAGGCGACAACGACCACTACTAGGTAGCCGGTTCATTTTGACCAAGCTGAGTAAAAGCGCTTAGGCGACCACTTCGCTCGCAGTGAGAACAGCAGCTTTCTTGAGCGGAAGGGTGGCGCTGACAACCGTGCCATTTCCATTTGATCGAACTTCTAAGACGCCACCAAGTTGCGATATACGTTCTCGCATTCCCCGAAAGCCAACCCCCAGTTGTCCCGATGAAGTCAACGCCAATTGCTTTTCGAGGGGAATGCCTTTCCCTGTATCCTTTATTTCTAGTTGAACGTGCCCGTCTTCCCGAGCTAACCGCAAAAAGGCACTGCTACTACCCGAATGGCGATGGACATTCGTCAGACACTCCTGCACGACGCGAAAAATAGCAATTTCCAAATCACTGCCCAGACGTTCAATTTCGGCCGCAATGTCAACGTCTACCGTGATCTTGCTCCGTTCTGAGAAACCGTCCACATACCACCGGAGAGCCGAGGGAAGACCAACCTCATCCAGCAACGGAGGATGGAGCAAATGCGATATGGTGCGAATTTCTGAAATGACTTGATCTAGCAGGCTCGCATTGTCTGTGGCAGCCTTTGCCACAGGGGAATCTCTTTGCACTGTCTGAAATACAGCGGAGTTCATCTTGATAGATGCAAGCAGTTGTCCAACGCTGTCGTGAAGTTCCCGGGCTAGCCGTTTGCGCTCTTCATCCTGCAACGTCAGAATTTGACCACTCAAGCTACGAGCAGATTCTTCGGCACGCTTGCGAGAGGTTATGTCCGTGTTGATTTCGAGCCAAGCCACTGGTTTGCCCTCGTTATCCCGCAACGTGGTCCAGCGGCTTGCAACCACGATCCCGCTGCCATTTCGCGTGGTGTGTCGAATCTCTCCCTCCCAGTAGTCTCTGCTTTCAATTTCTTGCAACGGAATGGGATACTCCGAGCGCAGTAATTCGGCAGGGGAATGACCGAGAGCCTCGCTCATTGTCCAGCCGTAAAGCCTTTCGGCTCCTTGATTCCAATACGAGATTTTGCCATCAACAGTTTTTACAAAAATTGCGTCATTTGCCAAGTCGAGAAGCACGGCCTTGGCGGCCATTTCCGCAACGTTCTGTTCCAGCGCCTCCGTCCGTTCGTTGACGCGCTGCTCCAATTCCTGCTGTGATTTCCGCAGTTCGTCTTCGCTTTGCTTGCGCCGGGCAACTTCCCGTTCTGAACGCGCTTTGGATCGACGGTTTGCTTCTCCAAGCGCAATGATGAAACCGGAAAAAACAACGTATCCCACCATCCCAGAGATTTCAGTTCTAGGATTCTGGAGCGCGAACAAATGGGAAAACGGAAGAAACCAGTACCAGATCCCAAGCACGCTTATGAGTGTGCTGACTACGGACGGGCCAACGCCGCAAGCCCAGGCCGAAAAAACCGTAGCCGCCCAAGCTGTGTGATAAGGGTTATCCGCTCCGAGCAAAGGTGAGAGCACCTTTCGCAACAGCAGAGCGACCAGTGCGGCCAGAATCGCTACAGAATAGCGCCGTGCATCTGGGATGAACCTGCGCATGACAACACCCTAAATTCTGGCTAACGGCCAAGACTATCGCCGCCGTTAGTGGGAATATTTTACCCTCCAAGAAAACGAAAAATCAACGATTTTCTCTGATACTCAAAAGGGGTTTTTACGCATGAGGGGTGGGTGATGGCGCTCGTCCTGTCCACCACAAAACCCTGCCTACAATGCGCCAACGGGATTCCTTTGCCAGTGAGACAGATTCGTATTCGCGGTGATCTGAGACCAGAGCCTCCGTGTGGTCGAATCTGATTAACCGCGACACAAGCAGCCCCTTCTCGATGTTCCATGCAACGACAATCTGCCCCAGCAGGTGGTCGTGAGAGACATCGGAAGTATCAACTGCCACGATGTAGCCATCGAGGATCAATGGTGACATCGAGTTGCCCTTTATTCGTAGCGAGATTGTGGAGTCAGGATTAGGGCACCAATCCATGGGGGCTGCCAACATCGCTTCCGGCTTCAGTTGGTCGAGATCGGCAACTTGGTCGCCTTCCTCACCGGGAGTTGCGGCTCGGACAGGGAGGAGCGGAATAGCGATAAAAGTGTCTTTCTTGGAAGCGCGCCTTTTTGCTACGCCAGCGTGGACGATCTCCACGATTGGGATTCTGTCTTCGCGTAAACGGCGGCCAGCCTTCGGCAGAACCCGCATCACATCCGCCGTGCTAAGACCCGCCCGCCCCCAGAAGAACCAGCATAGAGGATCACCCATCAATTTCCCGAGTCGGAGGTAGGCATCTGCGGAGGGTTCGGATTCCCCACGCTCCCAGCGGGAGATCGCCATCGCCGAGGTTTCCAATTTCTCCGACAGTTCAGCTTGGCTGAGTCTCAGTTTGCTGCGAACGGCTTTGATCGTTCGAGCCCATTCGGGAAGGACGGCTTTGACTTTGTTGCGAATAGCAAACCCCGAAGATTCTTTCCCGCTATTCTAGTCCCAACGGCAACAAGGTGGTGGGGAGAATTCGATTCTCTCGCTTTGGTCTGTTTATACCGGACGCCTCTTTTCTGCCATACAGTTTCTACCGTATTTAGCGCTTTTGGGAGAAATCGGTAGCATATCGTGGCGGGGCTGTCGCTTCGCAAAGCCTTCAACCTCAGCAGAGGTCTGCTCCATGCGGCTCCTGATCGTAGACGACCATGAAGTTGTTCGGCGCGGTGTACGTGCGCTCCTGCTGGAGCACGCCGGCTACGACGTGTGCGGCGAAGCCGTTGATGGTCAGGATGCCCTCGACAAAGCTCGTGAGTTAAAGCCAGACCTGATCGTCATGGATGTAAGCATGCCGAGGCTGAACGGGCTTGAAGCAACTCGTCAAGTTCGCAACATGCTTCCAAACTGCGAAGTATTGATCCTGAGCCAGCACGAAAATCCCGAAATGGCTCGTCAGGCTCTTAAAGCAGGTGCACGGGGCTACGTGGTCAAGAATTCAATCTCGAAAGATTTGCTCGCCGCCGTCAGCAAGGCATCCCAGCGAGAATACTTTTTCGACCCGGCAATTCTGGATCAGACTCCCTCGGTCCACATCGACCTTGAGGAAATTCTGCAACGCAGCGCGGCATTCGAGCACGCTTTGCGTCACAGTGAACAACTGTACCGCTCGACCTTTGAGATGGCGGGGCTGGGAATCGCGCACATCAGCCCCGAGGGACGATGCCTGCGTGTAAATAGGAAGCTGTGCGAAATTCTCGGCTACAGCGAACCTGAAATGTTGAGCCGCACTCTGCAGGACATTACTCATCCCGATGATCTCGAAGCTGATCTCGCGCAAAGGGAAAAGGTGCGGAGTGGAACACTCGCCAGTTATTCAGCGGAGAAACGCTGCATCCGCAAAGACGGCTCGGTTGTTTGGGTCACTTTGACGGTCACAGGCGTTCGCGACGGCGGCAAACTGGAACACTTCATATCTATTGTTGAAGACATCACAGAACAACGGAAAGCTGAAGAAGCGCAATTTAGACTGGGCACGATAGTTGATTCGTCAGATGATGCCATCGTTTCAAAAAAGCTGGACGGTGTAATCACAAGTTGGAACACCGCAGCCACGCGCATATTCGGGTTCACAGCGGAGGAGGCAATTGGGCGGTCGATCCGCATCATTATTCCGCCTGATCTGCAAGGTGAAGAAACAACGATCTTGAGTCGGCTGCGAAAGGGCGAGCGTATCGAACACTACGAAACGGTGCGTGTGACGAAAGCTGGAAGGAAGCTTAATGTCTCCCTCACTATTTCACCAGTGAGGAATTCAAAGGGACACATCATCGGCGCGTCCAAGATCGCCCGCGACATCACAGATCGCAAGCAAGCGGAGCAATCAAGGAATTTGCTGGCGGCGATTGTGGATTCTTCAGACGATGCGATAGTCAGCAAAACTCTCGACGGCATCATCACGAGTTGGAACAAGAGTGCCGAACGGATATTCGGATTCACAGCCGAAGAAGCCATCGGGCAACACATCACGCTAATAATCCCATCAGATCGCCACGCTGAAGAGTCAGATATTATCGACCGACTCCGACGAGGGGAGCGCATTGACCATTTCCACACCCTGCGCAGGAGGAAAGATGGCACCCTGCTCGATGTGTCACTGACCATCTCTCCTGTGAGAGATTCTTCGGGGCGGGTCGTTGGAGCCTCAAAAGTGGCGCGGGACATTACAGAGCAAAAGCGGGTTGAGCACGAATTGCTAGAAAGCGAACAACGTTTTCGAGTAATTACGGATGCCTCTCCCCTCATGGTCTGGATGTCTGGGACGGACAAGCTTTGCTATTACTTCAATAAGGGATGGCTGGACTTTGTCGGGCGCACTCTCGAACAGGAGTCAGGCAATGGGTGGGCAGAGAATGTGCATCCAGAGGACTTTGACCGTTGCCTGCAAATCTACGTCAGCAACTTCGATGCTCGTCGTCCATTTGAGATGGAGTACCGGATACGGCACCACACTGGTCGGTACCGCTGGATTCTTGATCGCGCAGTGCCGCGTTACTCGCCTGATGGAACGTTTGAGGGGTATGTGGGCGGTTGTCTCGACATACACGACCAAAAAGAGGCGGCAGAGAAGGTTCGGAGTGCCGATCAAACCATGCGCCTGATGAAGACACAGGATGAAGAACGACGACGCATTGCCCGCGAATTGCATGACAGTGCTGGGCAGACATTGACGGTTCTTGGCTTGAGTCTCGCACAACTCGTCCAGAATGCAGAAGTCACTGCACCGGAATTGGCTAAAGAAGGAAAAGAGATCGAGGAAGTGGTTCAACAATTACACCGCGAAATCCGCACAACTTCCTATCTCCTGCATCCGCCATTACTGGACGAATGCGGACTCGCGTCCGCCCTTAACTGGTATGTAGAGGGTATAGCAAAACGCAGCGGCATAGCCATCAATCTGGACATTGCTGACAACCTTGGAAGACTGCCCAGCGAAATGGAGCTTGCGATCTTCCGACTAGTACAGGAGTGTTTGACCAACATCCACCGTCATTCGGGAAGCAAGACTGCCTCGATTCGAATATTTGTTCACTCAAAAAGCCTCCACGTTGAGGTATCGGATGAAGGGAAAGGCATACCGCCCGAACGCCTCGCGGAAATTCGATCAGGGGGTTCAGGTGTGGGCATCAGGGGTATGCAGGAGCGCCTACGTCAATTCGGTGGCGAAATCACTATCGAATCAAACGGGTCAGGTACGTCCGTGATCGCAAGCATTCCGGTGTCTAAGGAAGTCAACTTGGCGGATAGCGAGCCGATGCAGGCTGCGGTAATAACTTTGCCTTCCCGCTGCCGAGCCTGAATCTGCTTCACCGCTTCGCCAAATCTGTGGAGAGCATGGCTGCGGCGGTGGTCGGCGTTCAAGTTCCCAAAAGATACGCCCCCGCTACGGACCAGATGTCGGCGTGAGGGATCTGCCCGAGAAATATCCTGCAGCAACATTCGTTCCTTAGGCGGGGGTCGCGATCGGTTCCCAGATACTCATTCAGAAAGTCCAGCAACACACTGGCTCCCCACTTTCCTAGCACGACATGCCATTGTGGCGGCGGACCCGTTTTGGGGCGAACTGCACGACCTCCTATTCCAGTTGCGCCAGCTTCAGATGATTTGCTGCTCGGACTCGGGCTCGCATGTCCAGGAATCGCGTATATCGCCGTTCAACGCCGAACTAAAGAAGACCTACGAGCAGTTTCAGGCGGCGTCACCTTCACGGCATTCGAATCGATAGAGTGCCGGCAGATCGGCGAACTCGCTCCCGCGTGCCGTTGTTGCAGGCTGTTCCCAACACAAACAGACCTAATATGATCGCGCAACCGTGCACTTGATTGATCCAAGGCTCTCCTCCTGCAACAAAATGAAGCAAGCAAATGGAAATACACGCTTTTCGCTGCGCAGGTTGCAGCCGCCTGTCTACACCGCGCTGATAATGGGTCTCGGTTCAATTCAGCAGTCAACGATTAGAAAAGAGCGATCGATAACGGTCGGTATCGGTACCCCCAGAAGCAAAAGCAAATACCCTTACGGACGTACTGCCACGCAGAAGCTAATGAACGATTGGGCCGGCTTATGCGATCTTCACCGGTTCACCGGCTTCGGCAACCGAAACTCTGTCTTTAATCGCCGAGTATTCGTCTTGGGAAAGAATTATCCGCGATACCAGTTCTAGCTTGTTGCGGTACGGACGATTTTCGAGCAAACGTCCCAGCGACTCCGCGGATATTCCTAGCTCGCTCAGTTGCTCGACACTAGCGCCATTCAAGTCAATCAGGTCCTGGGAAACGAGTTCTTCAGTTGATCGATCCGAATAGTTGAGATCTTCGGTCGTGAGGTGTAAATTGCGTATTCTGCGAAGCCCCCGATACCAGCGCCAGCTATAGAAAAGGATCGTTCCCAGGCAGATTCCGCCAACGACCGCTCTAGTCGATCTCTTCACGTTTGTTCCCTCCGCCGCAGTATTCCTGTTCCGTGGCGTTTGATGATCTATTCCACAGTTAGGTTGTGGTGAAGCGCGGGCGGATTGCTCCGATCCACTTATCCGGTGAGCGGACAGAGCGCCGAACGCGCAGATTCGAGCCTTCGCGCGTGGACCTTGTAGTGCTGATTTTTAGCGCGCATCGCAAACTGCGACGAGGGACAATGCGCATCACAGTGCACATTTGTCGTGAATTCCCAACAGCAGAAACTCCAGCGCTTCAAGGGCGGAGATTGATTTCATTGCCATGGTCCGAACCCTGTCGAAACCCGAAGAGCGATTAAACCCCTGATTAAAACCTTATACAGCTTGACCGCATCATAAGGCTGCGGGATTTCAAAACGAAGGAGAAATCTTGGCAGACAACGGCTTAAAGGGACTTTATATCGACGAACTCAAGGATCTCTACAGTGCGGAGAACCTTTTGGTGAAGGCTTTGCCGAAAATGGCGAAGGCGG
>JBKQKT010000108.1:0-3070 GCA_052147365.1 Candidatus Korobacteraceae bacterium
ACCCGTTCCGGCGTTCCTGCTATTGCCCAGCCATCAGTCTCCCTCACTCCCGATACATCTACACCGCGCTCAACTATCCTCCGCAGCGGCTCAGCCAACTGCGCGAAAGGAGCCACACTTGTACGAAGCTTTTAGAATTCGCCCTGTTGTCGAATCCACCGACGAGAACGGCCGCGTAGCAAGCGAGGCAAAGGCCACGCTGGCCGACGCGCAACGCGAGTGCGAGGGTTTCGATGCCCGCCAGATCGTTGGCGGTATGGAAGGCAAGCGCATCATCTGGTCTGTCTACGGTGTCAACCCCGAAGAGAATGATGTCCGGACTGAGGAAGCCATCGCTGACCGCAACACCGAAGATGCTGCCCGCGAACTGCTGGCAAACATCATCGGGCCATTCAGTCCCGACGAGAAGGGATATTGCTCCGCAGTAATCGTCGTCCCTCCACTCGTTATTGCGCAGTTAAACGACGCGACCGAACTGCTCGAAGCAGCCTTAAGTCACATCGAGGCCTATCGGGACACCGAGGAAGTCGACTCACTCGCCAGTGCAGACGATTGCATCGCGGACGCGATTGAAGCCCTCTCCATCAAACATTTGGCCGAAGCAAAGAGCACCGGAGAAGCGGCCACCGTCAGCGCCGACGTTGCACGGACCGAGTCGCCAATTTTGCTGAAGGAATAGGAGAACGGAAGTCTCATGCCTACATCATTGAAACCCCGCGTCTACACGCGCGAAGAGGTCCGTCAGCAGTTCCTCGATCACATAGCAACCCAGGTCCAGTATTGGGATGATCCAAATCTCAATCAGTCGCAGGACGAGCGTCTCTCCGGACTCGCCTTTAGTATCCTGGTGGCCCTGGACGGCTGCTCCGCCGCGCTGCCTGGATTTGTTGTGGCGCCCGCGCCACATCCCACCGACCGCAGGTACTGCATCGCACAAGGTGAAGATTATTACCCGACGGCCCCTAAGGCGGCCTGTGACATCGCCGGCGGTCTCCACGAACTGCTCGCTGGCGCAATCAGGAGACTGAGAGCGAGCGCGGCAATCCGCGAGCACCAGCAGTAGGCATCCGTTGGCCGCACTGCCTACTAGCCCCTCCTCCCTTCTCCCCTTCAAAGACCTCATGCCCAAAAAGAAAGCCATCTCACTTGTGCGCACTCGGCACGGCTGCGCCCGCTGCGAAAGACAGGATCGCTACGACGTTCTTCTCTACGAAAAGCGCATCGGCCAGCTGTATTTCAACGTGACCGGCTATGTCGGCACGCTTCCCACGCCTGAAGGCTCGATGTTCACCGTCCCGGAGAGCAGCATCGCCGTTTATCAGCGTGAAGCCGCCACGCTCAACCGCGAGTTTGCGGATGCCGGCTTCCCCACAACCCACCCTGCCCGGATTAAAGTGCAGGCGCAATTCGGAGAGAACCAGTGAAACCCTCGCAATTGATTCAAGCCATCGATTGCTCCATTGATCAGCGTCTGCCGCTGTTCATTTGGGGTGCCGCCGGCATCGGGAAGTCGCAAATCGTGCAGCAGGTTGCCGCCGAGCGCAAGATGAGCCTGTGCGACATTCGTGCGGTGTTGCTAGATCCGGTGGACCTCCGTGGACTGCCTCGCATCGACGGCGACAAAACCGTTTGGACGCCGCCCGCGTTCCTGCCCACCGATGGGAAAGGGATTCTCTTCCTCGATGAGTTGACATCAGCTCCGCAGATGGTCCAGGCCGCCTGCTACCAGCTCGTGCTCGACCGCAAGCTGGGCGAATACACCTTGCCAGACGGCTACATCGTCATCGCTGCAGGCAATCCTGCCAGTGAGCGCGGCGTCCACTTTGCCATGCCGCGGCCCCTGCGCAATCGCTTCATCCACGCCACGCTCGATCCCGATTTTGACGAATGGTGCATGTGGGGGGTTAAAAGCAACCGCATCCGGCACGAGATCATGGCGTTTCTGCGCCTCCGCAGGGAGCTACTCTTCCAACCGGGGAAGGCGGACGATAACGCGTGGGCCAGTCCCCGGACCTATGAGATGGCCTCGCGGGCCATGGATGGGCTGATTTCCCGGGGTGCCGACAAGGAAACAACCTACGCGGTACTCGCCGGAACTCTTGGAGAGGGCGTAACCGTGGAGTTCATGTCTTTCTTGACATTGCTCCGCACGCTCCCCTCGATCGACGAGATTCTGTTGAACCCGCAACATGCGCCCGTACCGGATGATCCGTCCGCGCGCATCGCCGTGGCAACCGGGCTTGGCCGTGTCATCACCGGGCACTCTATCGGCAACGGACTTACCTACCTGCAACGCCTGCCGGATGAGTTCGTGGTTCTTGCCATGCGCGATGCCGCCATGCGCGACCGCGCCATCACTCACACGCCAGAGTTCACTGGCTTCGCCACCAAGTACGGAGGAATGCTCGCATGAGCGCAATCGCAGAAAAACCAATGTAGGACGCAGTAGATATCAGCATTTGGACTGCCCGCAAGCACGACCGCGCGGTCAGCAAAGAAGTGGCCGTGACGCACAACTCGGAGGAAAAACTGGGCCGCTTTAACAAGCGGCTCCTGGCCGAAGGCACCAAGCTCGAAGCCATCCAGACCTTGGCCGGAAAGATCCGCAATTACTTCTACCAGAACACCCTGCCCTGGTCCGACGAGGGTCTGCGGATTCTGCCGGCAGACCTTTACTTCGATCTCACTTCCAAGATGCGCGATTTCGAGCAGGAATTCCATTCCGCCGTGGATGACTTCCTGGTGGAGTATCCGGAGTATGTCAGGAGCACTCGCCCGCTGCTAAATGGCCTGTTCCGCGAAGAAGACTATCCCGATGCGGACAAGCTGCGCGAAAAGTTCGGAGTCAAGCTGGAGGTTCTGCCCATCCCCAGCGGCGCGGACTTCCGCGTCCAGCTGAGCGAAGAGCAGAAGACGCTCATCGCGGAGAAAATCGACGCGAACGTGCGCGAGTCGCTGGCGCGCAGCAACCGCGATCTCTGGTTTCGCATGTACGAAGTGGTCTCCCACTTCGCAAAGCGTCTGGGCGACCCCGATGCGCGGCTGTATGCCTCCGTGTTCATGAAGGTTG
>JBKQKT010000109.1:0-4345 GCA_052147365.1 Candidatus Korobacteraceae bacterium
ACGCCGCGCAGCAATAGGAGCCAGCCATGAGCTGCAACTGCAAACATACCCGCCGGCAATTCCTCAGAACGGCCTCCATGGCGTCCATGGCCGGCATCTATGCCAGCCCGTTTCTCCTCGAGCTCAACTCGCTCGCCGCCATGGCGCAGTCCGCCACAGGCTCCGACTACCGCGCCCTCGTCTGCGTCTACTTGCAGGGCGGCAACGACGGTCACGGCACAGTCATTGCCACAGACCCATCCTCCTTCGCCGCCTTCACCACCGCTCGCTCCGGCGCCCCGGGCCTCGCCTATCCTTTGAACGAGCTGCTGCCCATCACGCTCAAGACTCCGCAGTCCGGCCGCACGTTCGCTCTCAATCCCTCTCTCGGCGGAGTACAGACTCTCTTCAATGCCGGCCGCGCGGCCATCGTTGCCAACACCGGAACTCTCGTGGCTCCGGCAACCAAAACGCAGATCAACTCGAACTCCGTCCCGCTGCCCGATTCGCTCTTCTCGCATTTCGATCAAACCGCTGCGTGGCAGGCCATCGCCTCTAATCTCGGCAGCAGCGAGCGCGTGGGCTGGGGCGGAGCCGTGGCCGACGCCATTGAAGCCATGAACATGAACTCCAACTCCATGTTCACCTGCATCTCCACTGCCGGCAACGCCCTCTTCCTCGCCGGCCAGCAATCGTTTCAGCTCAACGTCACATCCGCCGGACCTATTCCGATCTACGGCCTCCAGAACCCGCCGTTCGGTCTGCCTTCCGCGGCCAATCCGCTCAACTCCATCCTCACCGCAGACGAATCCAACCTCTTCGCCAAAGAGTACGAGGTTGTCATCAACCGCTCGATGCAGGCGCAGGCCACGCTGGTCACCGCCATGGCGCCTGCGGGCGTCGGCGGCATCGCCAATCCGCCGCAGTATCTCGACCCCATGACCAACATGCTCGCCAACAATCCGCTGGCCACCTCCCTGCAGACGGTCGCGCGCATCATCGCTGGCCGCGCCCAGCTCGGCGTTACCCGCCAAATCTTCTACGTCCAGCTCGGCAGCTTCGACACTCACGATGGGCAGGCCACGCAGCACGCGCGCCTTCTCACCCAGCTCGGCGCCGCGTTCCAGTATTTCGACGCCCAGATGGTCGGCATGGGCCTCGGCAACAATGTCACCGCTTTCACAATCTCGGATTTTGGTCGCACCCTCACCTCCAATAGCGACGGCACTGACCACGGCTGGGGCAGCCACCACTTCGTCGTCGGCGGCGCCGTGCAGGGCCAGGATATGTACGGCCAATATCCCGTGGTCGGTGTCGATCAGGTCAACGATGTTGGCGCAGGCCGCCTCATTCCTACCACCGCCGTCGAGCAGTACGCCGGCACGCTGGCCAGTTGGTTCGGACTCTCCGACTCGCAGATCCGAACCGTCTTTCCCAACTTCGGGAACTTCGGCACCGACCCCTACCTCGGCTTCATGAGTTAGGCGCCGAACCACTCGGCGACAACAGGTCATTGGGAGCTGCGAACTACGAACTGTGAACTACGAACTGCCTTCGGCGTCTCTGCCATGGAAGGGGCAGGACACTATAGATAGATAAAGCAATCGAACTTAACCAGGGCGCCCCATCCATCGTGCCGCTCGATCGCACGATGGGTGGGAAGCCACGAACAAATCCGTCTGCATCATCATGCTGGGCGCAACTCGGCGCACAATCGCCGTCAATGGTGCGCCGAACCCAGCCGAAGGGGACCTACATTTGCTTTTGCCGCCGGAAGCTGATAGCTGATAGCTGTAAGCTGACGACTAGATGCTTTTCCGGCTCATCTGCGTGGCTGCTTCCCGTTTGAGGCGCACCAGAGCAGTTCCGCCAATCTTCTGGTTCTCAGTTCCAGTTCTCCTGGCGGCCCTCCCTTCGTTGTCGCAGGTGCCCTCGTCCTCCCCGGAGATCAAATCTCCCGATCTGGACTTGATCCTGCAGCGCATGGAGGACGCCGAGCACCCGCCCACCGCTCAATCCCAGCCGTACCGGGTGACGCGCGAATACAAAGTGTTTATGGGCGCCGATAAGCAGCCGACCTCTGACATCATGGCGCGGATCGATTTCGTTCCTCCCGCTACGGAGACTTATACGATCACCCAATCGACAGGGAACCCATGGGGGGAAAAAATCATTCGCGACCTTTTGGTCAGCGAAACGGCATCGGCAAGGCAAGTAGACAGTTCTGCGATCAACCGGGCAAACTACGACTTTGTTTTTATTAGGCAACAGAACTTCGGTGAGGTCCCCGAGTACATATTTGCGATCTTTCCGAAGCGGAGAGATAAACTCCTTTTGCGTGGGCAGATTTGGGTCGACAAGAGCACTTTCCGCATTCGCCAAATCCAGGGAGTGCCAGCCGAAAGTCCCTCCTTCTGGCTCTCCGACCTTCACATCACTTTTCAGTACGCTGAAGTTGACGGCGAGTGGGTTCTCACCACCGTCGATGGTCTCGCGAAGGTCCGCTTTCTAGGGCAGTTCACACTGACAGGCCTCAATATCCGAGCGCCCGAATCCTTGTCCCCTCTGCCGAATTAGAGTTCTGCGATAACCTCCGATGGCCGTAATACGGAGACAGCATTCCTGCGTGCTCGGTTTACGCCAAATCGCCAGTGCTCGCTTCGAGTAAAGTCATTTTGGCTAAGCGCATCGGGCTCGTCGCGTCAACTCGGCCCATAGCCGGCCTTGCCACTGCAAGAACGGCGCGCACTCCGCGCCATTACATCGAGATGCTGATGGCAATTCCGATGCCCGGATACCTGTCGTCGTACAGGTAATAACCGTCGCTCTGGTAAACCACGTAGACGTCGTCGGTGTCATACCAGTCATTCGACCAGTATCCCGGCCATGGGTCGAGAAGCGTAATCCAATAGCCGTTGTACTGGAAACGCGGGTATCCATCAAAAACCATGAAGGGAAGTCCGTAGATCCGAAACAAATTCCGCTGCCCAAAGTAGACGTTGTACCGGGCGTCAGGCACACGGTAGCCGTTGTACCCGCCCCGTTGTTGCCAGCTGCGGTGGTCGGACTGCCAGTTTCCTGCGCGATGATTTTGCCAGGTCGTCTGCTCGGTACGCTGCTGCGCTGCGGTGCGCTGAGGTTGTTGTTGCCGCTGCGCTGGCTGTTGCTGCGCATGCTGCTGAGGCGCTGGCTGTTGCCGCTGCGCCGGCTGTTGCTGGGCATGCTGCTGAGGCGCTGGCTGTTGCCGCTGCGCCGGCTGTTGCTGGGCATGCTGCTGAGGAGCAGGCTGTTGCCGCTGCGCCGGCTGTTGCTGGGCGTGCTGCTGCGGCGCTGGCTGTTGTTGGGCATGCTGTTGCGGCTTTTGACCTTGCTTGTCGCCTTGCTTCTGATCCTGCGCAAAGGCAGGAGCCGCCATTCCAAGCGCCAACGTCAACACTGTCGAAGTGACGATGATTTTCGCATTCATAAGAGCTTCCTCTGACTTACATTGGTTAACTGCCGCTTGCTCCGGAGCAAGCTTCCCATTGTCGAATGGATTGGACTCGCGATGGATTCAACCGATACGACCAGTCACACCTCACCGCGTTACCCGCGCTTGAGGGCTACTGCACTCAGCTTCTTTTGTGATTGTGGGCTGGTCCCGGAATCATGTCTGATTCGTTTTGCTCATCCTCGAAGAGTCTCTCCGTAGCCAATTCGGCCCAAATCTCGGTCGTTCCCCTTGCCATCAGCTGAACTGGGCGTCCGTATCCTAACCGGCGCGCTTTTGTCTTCGCGCCCAGGCTGGGATACCACAAGCGCAAATCTCCCAATCCCAACGAACCACAAAAAGGGGGGTGCCTCATCCACCGCCAAGTGGCGTTCTGACCCCTACTCCCTGCTCCTCTAATCCCTAATCCCAGATGGCGAATCACTCACCACTGCTTTTTGATGCAACCCCTGCACCCGCTCTTATACTCAAACCATCAGGAGGAAACATGTCCAAATTTAAAGTCTTTGGATTCGCGGCACTTGCAATCGGCTTGCTCTGCTGCGTCCCTTCCGCTTCGGCCCAGATCTCCATCAGTTTTGGAGTCGAGCCTGTCTGTCCCTACGGCTACTTTGACTACGCTCCGTATCAATGCGCGCCCTATGGCTACTACGGGCCCGACTGGTTTGTGAACGGTGTCTTTATTGGAGCTGGCCACTGGTTCCACGGCCCGGCCCACTTCTACGGACACGTCGACAACCGCTTCGATCCTCGTCACGGCTATCACGGGCCGCTCCCGGAGCGCGGCGCTGAGCCCTTCAACCACTTCCACGGCAATGAAGCGCGCGACGGCCGCGGCCATACAGGCCCTGCCGGTCACGACGCAGGCGGTGAACA
>JBKQKT010000110.1:0-3721 GCA_052147365.1 Candidatus Korobacteraceae bacterium
GACAGGATGCCAGGCGCCAGCCTTGTAATTGTGACGCGCAGCAGGCTGAGGTCTGCCGCAGACAACATGCTAGAACCAGCGGATGGCGATTTCAAAATCCTTTACGATGTTCCCGACAGCGAGCTGCCGACGCTTTACGGAGGAGCGATCGCGCTGGTTTATCCTTCTTTGCACGAAGGCTTCGGACTGCCCATTCTGGAGGCTATGGCCTGCGGCGTTCCGGTGATTACTTCCCCGCAGGTCGGTCTCTTTGCGCACATCAAAGATGCAGTATGCGTGGTGAATCCAATTGACGAGCGCTCGATCGCAGCAGCCATGCTGGCTTTATATGGAAATTGCGCATTAAGGAATGAATACATCAGCCGAGGCAGCGGCATCAGCCGGCAATTTTCCTGGGATCATGTGGCCAAGCAGGTGGAGGAGATCCTGGTTGCAGAATCCGAATAAAAGGCAAAGCACAAAATACAGCCAGGCGGAACTTCCCCGCTCCAACATCGCAAAAAATGCGCGTAAATATTGGACCCTCTTGCAATATTTCCTCAGAGGACCTCACCTGCCAAGTTACTCCAGTTGCAACCGGTGCAGCTCTCAGTTATGGGTAGTGTGGCCAGCCTGGCAAATTCTGTACCAGGGTGGTGAGACAAACTGGTATGGAAGGAGCAAGGAATGGGCAGAGCGAAAAAGTATCGTGCAGAGCAGCGATCGTGAATCTGCTTTGGCACATTGAAGCAGGGATTGCAAACGGAAAGACGCGCCCGGTGACATGCCGGGAGGCCGGGATCACAAAGCAGACCCTTCACCGCTAACGCGCGGAATACGGCGGGCTGAAGGTCGACCAGGCCAAACGGCTGAAAGAATTGGCGCGGGAGAACGGCAAGCTGAAGAGATTGGTGGCCGAACTCAGTCTGGACAAGAAGATCATTCAAGACATTGTCCGGGAGAACTGCCCGACTAAGAATCCGTTTTGACGCGTAATAAAATTTCCTAAACCGACAAGTCGGAAAGAAGTGGCGGAGGGCGTTGCTTCGAATCCCAGCTCCATCGGGCGTTTGTTGGCAAGCAGGCAACTGCCGTCCAGGAAAATCCGCATCGGAAGCTGATTCCTATGTCAGACCTTCAGAGGTTTGCGCGGATGGAGCATCCGGAACGCGCCGCGAGGTGAAGAGCGGCGTGGGGACCTGGGCGGCCATATCCTCCAGCCGCGGCAGTTCGCCCAGAACACGGCGGATAGCTTCTACTTCGAGTTGCGGGGAAACCATGTGAGCTGGATTGTGGTATTGGTCACGTCCTGCTGGCCCGGCAAGTAGATTGGGGCTTTCCACTTCTCGTAGGTGAAATTGCCTTTGATTTCGAGATCATTGCCGATACGCTTCACCGCTTTTAAGTCGATGTCATTTAAGGTGGTCCCGCCCGGAATGAAATCTTTTGAGACTTTCTGATTGCGTACTCCAAGCTGAATCCATTCATCGGCGCTAAGGTGGTAAGTAATCCAACCCTGTCCGCCCTTGGCCTCGCGGCCAGCCCAGTCGCCGAACAACTGGCCCTGATTTGTATACCCCTGTTTCTGAATTTGTTCCCAGTACTGGTATAGGCCGCCGATGCTGCCTATATAGCCTGGATTTGTGACGGACGAATCCGTATCGACACCCTCGACGCGCAAATCCAGCTTCGAGACGCCAGGGAAATGGGACAGATAAAGGCCCGGTCGAAAGGCACCGTGGGGGGGCTTCGCAATGGGACTGGGCGCGTCGTGCGCCTCCATATCGCTATACAACGTGAGCCAGTTGTGCAGATGAGGCAAACGATAGGTGAAGTCAAAAGCGCTGAAACGCGCGCCAGGGTCCTGGGCAGTGTCTTTTACAGTAGGATCAGTGGAGTTGGTACTGAAGAAACTCCTTAGAAAGGTACGAAGCGTGATGGGCTCGTGACCTTTTCCACCCCAGATCACCGTACGTTCGAACCCAAACTCGAGGTCCCGTATAGGCTTGAAGCTGAACTTTTCTGCGTGTACCCAAGGATCACCGGGGGTCGGCAATGAATTGGGAGGACCGGGAACATACGTGTGACCTTGAAGGGGTCCGACCAGAAACGCGTAGCGCCACGGACCTGTCAGCCGAGAGAGCAGCGGAATGCGAAACGGTTCGGTGCGATCGATATGAAGGGCGTAGACGCCGTCGGCATTGTTGGAGTAGGCCATAGCGCTCCCCTGTCCGGGACCGAGCCATTCATCTTCCTTGCCGAACGAGAATTCCTGGCCCAAAGCATGGGCGGCAACGTACGCCTCGAGCACATGCACCTGGGTAACTGTGCCGATAGGACCGAGCGGAATCGTCGGCTGGTTATAGGGAAGGCCGGTGGCGGGATTGAGAAAGGTAATCTGGTCGATGGCGGAGAGCGTCTGGGCCAACGTGCTTGAGTAACCTGCCGCCGAAGGCGCGTACTGCGTTTCACCACGGAAGTAGAGCGAGAACCTTCCCGCTTCAGCCCGTGCGCTGAAACCGGAGTAGCTGTTGAAGCCGCTCTCATACGGGCGGCCATAGTCGTTAACGATGGTCGAACCAAGATGGAAGCTGTCGCGCAGAGATGTACCACTGATACCGCGAAGGATCGTATACACGCTTTCCAGCTCGACTCGGGGATGAGCCAGACCAGCCGTATGATTGCGATCGGACTGGATCTCGCGCAGCGCGGCAAGATAGATCGAACGCGCCTCATCGTTGCCTGTGTCGGTCTCCAAATGATCGGCGCTGCGCATCAGCATATGTGCGATGCTCAGCCGGGTCCAGGGCCGCAGGCCCAGGAACGCGGTGTCCACATAGCCCAACGCGTGCAGCCGGTCCATAGCTGAATAAATCCAGCTATCGATCGGTATATAGGTCGAACCTTGCGATCCGCTATTGTCTGCCGCAGCATCTGGATCGTAACTTGGGAGGGGTTGCCGCGCATGCGGAATCTGTGCTAGGGCGCGTGAACCGACTTCGCTCCAAATCAGCGCAACAACTAGAATAAGAGTAAGTCTGACACATGCTCTGACGTGCCGCTGGGGTCGCGTCAATTTCATTCACGCTCCTCTTTTTGTAATTCGTTGCGATGGTTTCAGTCTCGGAGATTCTTCCTGCTCCTGTCAACGCGAACTACCCATTGATCTCCCACCAAATATGCGCTGGCGGCAAATCCACCGTCTTTGGTTCGCTGAAGAAAGACAATCAGGTCTACACAGAGATCGAGCCGAATGCGTTAAAAGCCCCCTGCAAGCGATTATTCGCGGCAAAGCAGCATTGGAGACCTGCGTGGGCCAGGGTTCATAAGTCCGGTTTCGGTTTCATTCACTCCATCGACTCCGGCATTCGGCGCCGAACGCACCTCGCCTACCCTCCGCTGGCTTGTGCAACGCCTCTTCGGCCAGCTGAATGACGCAACCTGGGATCTTGTCCATCATCTGATTCGCAAATCAGGTCACTTTCGCGGCTACGGAGCACTGGGATTGGTATGGCTGTGCGCCTGGCGCATGACCTTGCCAGAGCCACGATTCCTCTCCCAGACAGGACTGGCCCTGCCTGGAGCAACGCTGTTAGCCAGCTCAGACGAACGGCACCAGACCTTCCTTCTTAACCGTACCGGTTCACGCTGGGACACGTTGCTGGATTGTTGCGGCGCTGCCGCGATGGCCGGAGTGGTCTGGCGGTATCTGCGCAGTTTTCGCCGCGCGCAGTAAGCCATC
>JBKQKT010000111.1:0-3887 GCA_052147365.1 Candidatus Korobacteraceae bacterium
GCCAGGCGATCACCAGCCGGTGCGTTTCGCTGGCGCGCCGTGTCGGGATCGAGTCGGAGGTGACGTTCACGGGCGGCGTGAGCCGCAACGTCGCCATCGTGAAGCTGCTCGAGGAAGCGGCAGGAATGAAGATCAACGTGAGTCCCGATGCGCATTTCTGTGGCGCGCTGGGCGCAGCGCTGTTTTCGCACGACCGCGCTTTCGGGGCTCAGAAGCAGCTAGCAACCATGGCTGCCTAGGAGAGGCAAATGCTATACGTCGCGGGAATCGATATCGGATCGACCTATACCAAGGCGATCGCACTTAATGCCCAGCGCGAAGTTGCCGGCACCGCGGTTCGCCGTACCGGCTTCAAGCTGGCGCAGGCCGCAGAGGCCGTTTTCGAGGAGCTGCTGAAGAACAGCGGCCTCGACCCCTCGCTGATCACCTACGTCGCGACAACCGGTTATGGCCGCTACACCGTTCCGTTTCGCAATACCCAGGTCACCGAACTCACCGCGCACGCCCAAGCCGCGATACATCTGTTTCCTGACACGCGCACCATACTCGACATCGGCGGCCAGGACATCAAGGCTATCAAAGTCGACGCCGAGGGGCGGGTGAAAGCCTTCCGCTTGAACGACAAGTGCGCGGCGGGCACCGGTGCGTTTCTCGAAAAGACCGCACGCTACCTCGGGCTAACCACCGACGACCTTGGCCCCTACGCCCTGCGCGCGACCAAACCAGTGAAGATCAGCAGCGTCTGTGCGGTCTTTGCAGAGTCGGAGGTGATCAACCATCTGTCAAACGGTGTACCGGCCGAAGACATCGTGATGGGCGCGATGGTGGCGCTCGGCGGCCGGGCGATCCAGCTCATGCGCCGCGTCGGGCTCGAGCCCGGCTACATGCTCACGGGCGGCATGACGCGCAACTTGGCGATGATCAATGCGCTCGAAGCGAACCTCATGGCGAAGCTCAACGTGGCGCCCAACGGGCTTGGCCAGTTGAACGGCGCCTATGGCGCGGCGTTTCTCGGCCTGCGCCGCGTTGAGAAGCTGCTCGCCGAGGGCAAACCCATACCGCCAACGGCAGTACAACTGGTGCCGGGTGAGACTGCGACGGTGCGTCGTTGGTCTGCGATGGCACCGAAAAAGCCCGTCGAGCCGTGCCGCGCTACCGGTGTGTGCCCGGTCGTCATGACGGCCGTTCAAAAGCCGCTCGAAGCGGCGGCATGAGGATCAGTCAGCAAAGGAGACAGCCATGACTTACGTTGTCACCGAAGCATGTATCAACTGCAAGCATACCGAGTGCGTCCAGGTGTGCCCGGTGGATGCGTTCCATGCCGGCCCCAATTTCCTTGTGATCGACCCAGACGCCTGCGTCGACTGTGGGGCCTGCGTGCCGGCCTGCCCGGTGGAGGCCATTTTCGGGGACGCCGACGTGCCGGCCTTGATGCAGCTATACGTCGGTCTCAATGCCGAGCTAGCCAAGGATTGGCCGGAGATCGTCCGCATGGAAAATCCGTTACCCGAAGCCAGCCTTTGGGCAACCGTAAAGGACAAGCTTGACCTGCTGAAGCGCGCCTAGGCCCGCGCTATCCGACGCAGTTGCAGCGGTCCAACAATTCAATGCGCTAGGCGTGCAAGCAGAATCGTGCGAAGCAGCGGGGTTCGCGCGGCGACACGGTGACGATCATTAGCCCCCGCTATTCGAGAGGAGGAACGATGCAACTCATCAGCGACTACATGAACAGGCACCACAAGTACTGTGACGATGCCTTCGCGCGCGCCGAGGATATGGCAGCTGCCGGGAATTGGGCTGGCCTCGAGCGGGATTGTTCGACGTTTCTGCGCGAGATGGAACGCCATATCCGGCTCGAGGAAGAGCTGCTGTTTCCCGCGTTTGAGGAAAAAACCGGCATGACGGGTGGACCGACCGCGATCATGCGGATGGAGCACGAGCAGATGCGTGGAATGTTCGTGCAGATGCGCAGTGCGATGGAAGCGAAAGACCGGGAACAATACCTGGGCGCTGCCGAAACCCTGCTCATCCTTCTGCAGCAGCACAATATGAAAGAGGAGAGCATGATGTATCCCATGCTTGATCAGTCGTTAGGTGAGGACGCCCATAGCCTGCTCGCGCAAATAGAGAGCATCGCTGCCTAGCCGCGGACTTTTCATGTCATGCCGACAGCGCGACTCGGCACGCGGGTTTTGGGGATTCATATGAGTCAGGCGGGCTTACAGTTCGAACAAGCGCCACCGATTTCGGTGCCTTTTCGCTTTTTTCTGAGTGCGCCAATATTTCTCGTACTCGCCGCGGGGGTGCTGCTATGGCGCGGCCCCGAAGTCCTGGAGTCGCGGCTGTCCCTGCCGGCACTCGCCGTCACTCATCTATTTACCCTCGGGTTCATGTCCATGGTTATGGCAGGGGCCCTGATGCAGCTGCTTCCGGTCGTGGCCGGCGCGTCGATTGCGCGCCCACGTGTAATTGCCGCGATCACTCACACGGGGCTCAGCGTCGGGACGCTGTCACTCGCAGCGGGGTTTCTGTTCGGCGCGTCGTGGCTCTTCAAGGCAGGCGCCATAGCGCTGGGCATCGGGTTCGCGGTGTTCATCGGTGCGGGTGCCGTGAGCCTCTGGCAGTCGCACGTCAAGAGCGACACAACCCGGGCGATTCGGCTTGCGGTCCTGTCACTCTTCATGACGATCATATTCGGTATCATCCTCGCAGCGAGCTTCGGCTGGGGTTCTGCCCTGCTCGACGGTGCGATCCCGGAATTGCATCCCGCATGGGGCCTGCTCGGGTGGGCAGGGCTGCTCACAATCGGCGTCGCCTACCAGGTGGTTCCGATGTTTCAGATCACTCCCAAGTACCCCGTCTTGATGACGAAGTATCTGGCGGTGGCGGCATTGTTACTGCTGGCGCTCTGGTCGATTGCGTTGTGGCTCAACAACGGAGTGCGGAGTCCATTGGTGGTCGCATGTGCGCTCGCGCTAGCCGCTGGGTATACTGCTTTCGCGGCGATGACCATGGTTTTGCAGCAACGGCGCAGGCGCCACCAGCCCGATGTGACGCTTGATTTCTGGAGGGTGGGGATGGGGAGCCTGATCGGCGCGAATGCCGCCTGGGAGCTCTGCCTGGCTTGGCCACAGAATCTCCCGAGCACGGTCGAGGTACTCATCGGCCTGCTGGCGCTGTTCGGCTTCGCCGGCTCAATCATCAGCGGAATGCTGTACAAGATCATGCCGTTTCTCGTCTGGTTTCACCTGCAGTCGATGACCGGAGCCGGCCGCATCGTACCAAATATGAAGCAAATACTCGGCGAGTCGGACCAGCGGTTGCAGTTCAGGGTTCATGTGGCAGCACTCGCTTTGCTGCTCGCTGCGGTGGCGTGGCCCGCCATGCTCGTGTACCCGGCCGCGCCCGCGCTCGGCGCAGCCGGGGTGCTGCTCGAGGTGAACCTGCTCAAAGTTCTATTCATTCTGCGTAGTAATTTAGAAACGAACAAGACACTTTCGGCGGCCCGGCTGCATTGACCGTAATTAGTGGTCCTTAAGGAACCGCAGATGATGCGCGGCACGGGCTTGGCATCCGGCACCGTGGGGTCACGCAGGGCTTGACTGGCCGATCGGGCGGCCGCGCGATCTGCCGACAGGCGCTTACTCCGAAAAGACCGGCTTCCTGAGTTGACGCGTCCGCTTGGCGGCGGGTGGTTCTTCACAGTCCTTTCAAGCTACATATTTGGTCAGGCGGTGCAGCAGCGCATTGAAACGGCGCCAGGCGGCGGGATCGCCGCGGCGCAGCGCTGCGCAGGCCTGGCCGGCAAGGCGACATGCCGCGTCGGGCTCGCCCGCTGCCGCCAGCGCTTCAAGGCTCGTTAAAAGGATCTCGACGAGGGCATGAGA
>JBKQKT010000112.1:0-5660 GCA_052147365.1 Candidatus Korobacteraceae bacterium
ATGGGCCACCAAGATCGAAGGCAACACCATTCCTTTCCATGCCAAGTATTTCGCCTACACGCGGCGCGAGCCAGTCGGCGTGGCCGGGCAGATCATTCCGTGGAACTTTCCGCTGCTGATGGCGGCGTGGAAACTTGGTCCGGCGCTGGCGACCGGTTGCACGGTCGTTCTGAAGCCGGCGGAGCAGACTCCCCTGAGCGCGCTGTTGCTGGCCGAGTTGATCGCCGAGGCTGGTTTCCCCGACGGCGTGGTCAACGTTGTTCCCGGGTACGGCGAGACGGCGGGCGCTGCGCTGGCCGCGCATCCCGATGTTGACAAGATTGCGTTCACCGGCTCGACCGAAGTCGGCAAGCTCATCGTGCAGGCGGCGACAGGCAATCTGAAGAAAGTCTCGTTAGAGTTGGGCGGTAAGTCGCCCAACATCGTCTTTGACGATGCCGACATGAAGTCCACGATTTCGGGTGCGGCCAGCGCCATCTTCTTCAACCACGGCCAGTGTTGCTGCGCCGGCTCGCGGCTGTACATCGAAAAGGACGCATTCGACAACGTGGTCAGCGGCGTGGCCGACGAGGCGAAGAAGATCAAGGTGGGGCCGGGCTTTGAGCCGGATACGGGCATGGGGCCGCTGGTCTCCAAGGAGCAGCTAGACCGCGTCACCAGCTACCTGGAAGCCGGATTCAGCGAAGGCGCCGAAGCCGTGGTCGGCGGACACAAGATGCCGGGCGGAGGCTACTTCGTGGAGCCGACGGTGATGGTGAAGACCAATCCCGACATGAAGGTCGTCCGCGAGGAGATATTCGGGCCGGTGGTTTGCGCCATGCCGTTCAGCGATGAGGACAAGCTGGTCGCCGAAGCCAACCAGAGCGAGTATGGCCTGGCAGCCGCGGTGTGGACGCGCGACATCAAGAAGGCGCATCGCATCGCCAACAAGCTGCGGGCGGGCACGGTGTGGATCAACTGCTACAACGTCTTCGACGCGTCGCTTCCCTTCGGCGGCTACAAGCAGTCGGGATGGGGCCGCGAGATGGGCCACGAAGTGCTGGAAGCGTACACGGAAGTGAAGACCGTGTGCGCGGCGCTCTAGAAGAAGCCTATCCAAGGATTGTGGGCTGCCTCGGCACAGGCAGCCCCGATTTCTTGGCATCCCTCCGTCCCTTGCAGGGTGGCAGTCCAAGTGCCAAAATTCCCCTACTAATGCGTAACCTCGTCAGGCGGAGGAAGATTCCGGTTCTTCATCCACTGCGGATTGATGAGAGCATTGGCGGCGGTGCGGGGAATCTTGTCGATGTCGGGCATAAAAATGCGCAGTCCGGCTTCCGGCGTCATCTGAAAACGGCCATTGACGAGCTGTTCCTGATAGTGTGAGAGGTCGAAATCGAACCACTCGTCCTGGGAGTCGTCGATCAGAATCAGATCGGTCTGATGCATGGTGAGTTTGCCGAAATTCAGGCTGCCGCCCGAGAGGCGTATGAAGTTTCGCCATTCTTTCACCTGGGCGACCTCCGGCCGGGCGTTGCCAAAAATGGTGATGAGGTCGCCGGTCTTGCTGCCGATGAGGGCATCGGTCAGGCTGCCACGAATGGCCGGGGACGGCAGGATGCGTTCGGGGTTGATGCAAATGTCGTCGTCGGCGACCTGCACGCCCTCGGCGCCTTTTGCGCCCACCAGGTCCCCAACCTTTACGTGGAAGGATTGCAGCAGTCCCGTGACGGGAAGCTTGAGCACACGCATCTTGACAACGTGCAAGCGGATTCGCCCGTCGGGCACGGCGCTGACTTCGCTGGTCATCTCGATCGGTAACGGAATGCCTTTGTGCAGCGTACCGTTTAGTCGCAGTTGCTTGCCTTCATCGGCAAGCGACACGTTTTTCAGGGGCGTGTTTTTGAGCAGCTCGCCATTCAGCAGTGCGCTGATTTCGCTCAGGCTGGTGGCGATTACCCCAGCCTCAATGTCGAGCACGAAGGAGTTGGGCTCATCAAATGAGGGGACCACGTCGGAATGGGTGCGACGCATCTGCCCGCGCAGCCAGCGCACACGCAGTTGGAACCCAGGCCGCTCGATAAGGATGACATTGTGCATCAGCACCTTGGTTGGGGCGCCGGTGGGCGTCGTTGGCAGCGCCGAAGCGCACGGTGTGCTGGCCCCGGACGCGGTCGCGCTTGAAGTTTGCTGCGGCGGCTTATTGCAGGAAGAAAGCAGCAAGCTTAGCCCCACGAAATGTATTGCCAGCGCCCTCAGCTTTCGGCGGCAACCTAATATATTTGACTGCTCGACGCCTTGCTTGAAGATTTTGAGATGTTCAGGGTTCGCCATGGCCGCGTGACCTCGCTTGCTTCCGAGATGCGGAAAGGCGCTCGCTGGATGGTTCGAAGGCCACACTCTATGCGATCCTCCCCGCCCCGTCAACGCACAAACATTGCAGGCTCCCCGATTCACGTCACCATCATCCGTGACCGCGCTCACTGACCTTGGCGCGCGAATTTGTACACTCACGGTGAGAGGGGTAGTGTCTCTATGCGCCTCGGAAAGGCGGAACGGGGGATTTTGCGGCGGCGTATGGTGCGGTTCAGATGGCTGTTCGCGCATAATGCCTGCCCGACAGGATCGCAGCGTGGAAAGTATTCGGCTCTTTGTCCTGGGTCATAAGTGCTGAGTATTGTGGAGGTTACCGATATGTTATTTGGATTGAAGAGTTTGCCGAGAGTTGGTCCGCAACCCCATGATTCTAAAGAACCGCATAAGGGGAGAGCACTAACCAGAAGGTGGGATGACCGAGGGGGGAAGCAAAATGAAAACGCGAGAAGCGAGTTATAGTCTCCCCATGCAAAATGCAATCAATAGCGCGCGCAAGCTGAGTTACGCCTGTGGGGCGGCAACCGTCCCGCTGCTCGGCAAATGCATTGGCGAAGTGCTTGACGATACCGCCGCTGCCCATCCCGATAACGATGCGCTGGTGGTTCGTCATCAACGGAAGCGGTACAGCTACGCGCAACTGCGCGACGAGGCAGAACGCGCGGCCTGTGGACTGCTGGCGTTGGGGATCACGAAGGGCGACCGCATCGGTATCTGGGCAACCAACTGCGCGGAGTGGGTGGTGACGCAGTTTGCGTCTGCGAAAGTGGGCGCAATCCTGGTCAACATCAATCCTGCGAACCGTTCGGTGGAGCTGGAATATGCGCTGCGCCAGTCGCAATGCCAGACGCTGATGCTGATTCAGGGCTTCCGCGGTAACGACTATGTGCAAGTCATCCGCGAAGTGTGCCCGGAGAGCGCGGACTCAGGGTTTGGAGAGCTGCGCGCCGCAAGACTACCGGAGCTGCAGCGCCTCATCTTTTTGGGAGCGAACGAGCCTTATCCTAGCGGTGAGCCCCCGGTTCCCCTGCCGCAGGGGATGCTTGACTGGGGCGAGTTGCTGCAGATGGGAGACGACATTCCCGTCGAGCAACTGCGCGAGCGCGAGGCCAGCCTCGACTTCGACGACCCCATCGACATTCAGTACACCTCCGGCACGACCGGGTTGCCGAGGGGAGTCACGCTGACTCATCACAACATCGTGAACAATGCGATGCTGGTGGCGAATGCAATGCGCTTCAGCCACCGCGACCGGCTCTGCATTCCGGTGCCGTTCTATCACTGCTTCGGCACAGTGCTGAGCAACATGGCATCCGTGGTAACGGGCGCTACTATGGTCGTTCCTGCGCCTTTTTTCGACGCTGAGGCTACATTGCAAGCCGTTTCGGAGGAGCGCTGCACGGCGCTGCATGGCGTCCCCACCATGTTCATCGCCGAGTTGGAGCATCCGCAGTTTGCCAAGTTCGATCTTGGTTCGCTGCGCACCGGAATCATGGCGGGCTCGCCGTGCCCCATCGAGATCATGAAGCGCGTGGTGTCGCAGATGCACTGTAGCGAGATGACCATCGCCTACGGGCTGACCGAGGCTTCACCGGTCATTACCCAGACCACCACCGACGATCCCATCGAGTTGCGGGTGACGACGGTGGGCAAAGTGCTGCCGCATACGGAGGTGAAGATCATCAATCCGCTGGACGGCAGGACGGTGCCGGTCGGTGAACACGGCGAGCTATGCACGCGCGGTTACCACGTCATGAAGGGGTACTACAACAATGCCTCGGCAACGCGGTCGGTGATCGACAGCGGTGGCTGGCTGCATAGCGGTGATTTGGCCGTCATGGATGAGAACGGCTACCTCAAAATCACAGGGCGCGCCAAGGACGTCATCATCCGCGGTGGCGAAAACATTTCGCCGCGCGAGATTGAAGAGTTTCTCTATACCTGCCCGGGGATCAGCGCGGTGCAGGTGATCGGCGTTCCCGATCGCAGATATGGCGAACAGGTGGCAGCCTGGATCAAGCTGGAGCGAGGTTCGTCCCTGACCGAAGATGCTATTCGCCAATTCTGCGAAGGCAGAATCGCGCGCTTCAAGGTTCCGCGCTACATCAAGTTCGTCGAGGAGTTTCCCCTCACCGCCACCGGGAAGATGCAGAAGTTCCGGATGCGGGAAATGGCCATCAAAGAACTGGGGCTGGAGGATGAGGCCAAGATTGAGACGGCGTAGCTACGCCTCGACCCAATTCCTCCTGTCCACGAACGTCTTGGGCTCGTAGGTCTGGCCACGGGCGAGGCGCCTGTCTTCACGCTTGGAGGCCCAGAGCAGAACCGGGCCGATGAAGGTTCGCAGCAGGCGCGTGGCCGTCCCGAACTCCTGTTCGACCTCACGCCGCAGCTTACGAATTCTCGTGGAAACTGCTGCGTTGGTCCGCTTGAGGCGCTTCTCCATGACCCACAGCGCGGCGTCGTAGGTGGTGCGCAGTTTGGCGGCGTCGTTGGCGACGCGCTCGCGCACGCGCAGGTCGGGATGGTCGTGGTAACGCTTCCAACCCTGAAAGATGGTGTCGCAAATGCGAAAGAGGCTGGGGCCGTTGCGTTCCAGATCGAAGCGGAAGGCCCAATCGAGCAGGCGCTTGGAGTCGTCACGCGAGATGGCCGCATGCCTAAAGTTAAACTTGAACTGTCCATGGATATCAGCCAAGTCAACACCACTCAGCATCCTGCCCTCTTCGTCCATCTGCTGGAAGAGCGGCGTGCCCGGCACTGGCGTGTATAGCATAAACTGATGAAAGTCAGTGCAGTGCGAGACTGCGTATTCAATCTCCTGCTGGATGTTTTCCGGTGTGTGATGCTCGAGGCCAACGATGGTGGATCCGAGCAGCTTGATGCCGTGCTGCCGCAACTCGGCGGCGAGTGCCTGAGTGTCAGAGTTATTCAACTTGACATAGCTCGAATTTGGCGATTCGAGGCCGAGCCAGATCCAGGAGACGCCAAGTTGCACCAGTTCCTGCAGTGTCCCGAATAGAGGCATTCCCGCACGCCCCAGCGCTCTTCGGGTTTCGGATCTTCTTCATTCAGGTTTCTTTCGGGTTTCGGGCTTCGGGTTTCGGATTTACTTAATGGCCTCCACCAGCAGCTCCCGCACGCGGCGCTCGTCGGCGGCCTGCGCCGTGAGCTTGAGCCCCGAGAACGTTGCCGCCTCACCCTTGGCGGGCACCACGTCCAGCAGGCTCATCAGGAGCCCGCCCATCGTTTCGACCTCAGGCACGTCACCCAGCGCGGGATATTCGCGGCGGAAATCGTCCAGCCGC
>JBKQKT010000113.1:0-9650 GCA_052147365.1 Candidatus Korobacteraceae bacterium
CCGGGCGTGATTGAACTGACGGGCGAGGAGCTGGGGAGCGACGACGACCTGGGCTTGGAGGATTTGCTGGCGCGCGATCCGGAAGCCGGTAAGCGTCGGGCCGGCGAGCTGGTGCGCAGATACCGGCGTAAGCTGCGCTACGACGAAGACAAACTGGAGCGGGCGCTGCAACTGCTGGCGGCCGCGCACAGCGCCGCTGAGGCGGGGAAGAAGGAACTGGCCACCGTGAAAGCCGAGGCAGGACAGCCGGACAATACCGTAGTTCCCGGGGCGGCGGATTCGGGAGCTAGGAAGGGTCCGCAAGCTGACCCTGATACGAAGGATGAGCGGGCCGAAGGGGCGTCGTGAATCACCGTAAGTCTAAGGCGCTCTATTGCATACGTATAAATATTGTAGATTCAATATCTTACAATATAGTGGCTCGCTAAGTTGTTGAAAACAAGTAGTCGGCAGAAGGGTAGGGTAATCAGGACCGGAGGCTGAACTTGAATTCGGAAAGTCGCTGATTGCGGCGCTGCTTACCGCGAATGTGCAGCGAAGATTTGGCGATGAATGCAAGCCGACTGCATTCGCGAGTCTCTGCCCAGAGCTTCGGCGAGCGAGCGCTCCATCTGCGCTCGGCCTTCGTGAATGCATGGACGAGTTTGCCCAAAGCTTGACGAACTTGACAAAAGAGGGCGGAACAGGAATTCCGCCCGCGATTTGGTCACATATGCTGTCATTCGCCCATGAGAGGATGCGAACGGAACCGGTTATTTCTTCGCCGTTGGCGGAACTTGTACCGCGTTCGGCGGCTGCTTCACTACGGGCGGACCCTGCGGGCCTCCGTTAGCGGCTGGTTTCGCGGCGGTGGCAGACTGCCCCGACACAGCATGGTCAGCTACCGTAATGCCGACGGCGTGTTTTTCACCGCCGCGGGCATTCGGAGGGATCGCGATAGGACTCACAGTGCGGGCGGTTTGAGCGCTGGCGCCGAGGGTCGGCACCAGAAGGCAAGCGAACAAGGTTACGTTTTTCATGGGATTTTCCTCTTTTCTTCTTTGATTTATAGGGCCGCTTTTGGTGAAGAGTGGCTTTTAGGTCGCCCCACCTCAAGCTTCACGGGATATACGGACGCGAAGGAAAAAGGACTGTCCAGGAGAAGTAAAGAGGTTGTCAACCTTTGTTGACAGGTATTGTCCGATTATTGCGAGGGAAGGGACTAAATGCTAATGGCCAACTACTACCTGCTAAATTCCCAGCTTCTTGACTTCCTCGTTGTAGTATTTGCGGTAGAGGATGTCCCATTCCTGGGAGCCTTCGAGGATGGTGCGGCGCTGGCTTTCAATCTTGTGTCGGGCGGCAGCATCGATTCTGGCTTCCTGGGCCATCAACACTTCGAGGATGCGGCGCGTTTCCAGGCGAATGGTGTTGCGGTCCTCGAGGAAGTCCACATTCTCCATTTCGGCCAGCGCGTCGGAGACAGCGTGCGCCAGCTTATTCACCTTCTCGCGGCTGATGCGCTCGGTCTTTTCACGCTCGACCCTCATAGCACCGCCTTGTACTTGCGCACCAGCTCGTTCTTGATCTTCTTGAACATCTCCTGATAGTTGGCGCCGCTGCGCTGCATCTCGTCGGAGTAGGTTTCCAGAATGATGCGGACTTCGTCGTTAATGCGGTCTTCCAGAGTGAGTTCGTCGAGCAGCGCGGCGTGAACACGGCTGTTGACCGCAGCCTTGTCGGAGGTCTCGATGAACTCGCCCTCGATCAGTTTGTTGGTGACTTCGCGGGCAAGATAGCCCACGTATTCCTTGGAGAAATGCATGTCTGGCTCAAATCGGTTCGGGAAAGATTTAGTCTAACACAGTGATTTGGCGGCGATTTGCAGAGGCATGCCTGCGCAGCAACCATGTTAAGCTTCAAAACCTGGCTGGTGGTTTTAGGATCGTGAACAAACGTGACGCCAAGTCAGTTCCGCGGAGAGTCGCTGGATATCCCAGGTTGCTGGGCGCTGGGTTGGCGCTGGCGGTCATGCTGCCGTTCTATGCTGCCCGCGCGGCTTCCGCGCAGTGCGCGTTGGCGCGAATGGTTTCCGAGCCCAAGGCTTGCGGCGGGACAACCGGTGAGGAGACGTTGCTGCCGGAAGATGGCTATCTCGCCAGCGACAAATACACCAGCCAGTTCTTCGGCTTCTCCATCGACCTGCCCATCAAAAGCAACGGACATCGCATCAACATTCCAGTCATGACGGAGAAGCAGCACGCGCTGCTGGCCATCGGGTTCGAGGAGGGAAAACATTTCGGGACATTGACCATCACCGCCGAGGAGTCGCCTGTGGAACTGGAACTCTACGACGACCTGCAAGGTGAGGAATGTGAAGACAGCCTCGGCGCAGCTCCGCGTACGCATAAGCAAATTCCCGGCGGTATGCTGAAATATGGGGCTTTCTATGCCAACATGCACCACCGCGGCCCGCTAAATACTCATCATTACTGGACCCGCATCAAGAACTACATCATTCGCGTGGCAGTCGACTCCAACGATCACGACTTCCTTGAGATCACCAAGCACGCGTTGCTGGAGGCCGACTTCTATTGCACGCGTGGCGGCAAGCTTACCGACCAGGGCAAGGACGTAGTCGTCCAGGGCGAACCCTATTTAGGGCCAACAGTCCCGACCTGGCGAGTTGACGCTGCGATAAGAGACAAGCCCGGACTCGCCATTCCGGCCGGCGAAGTCAGCGACGGCGTGTATCGCAACCCGGACTTGGGCTTGCAATATGAACTGCCAAAGGGATGGGAAACTCTGGAGACCGAAGACAGCCGCGACCCGCCAGAGAACGAACGGGAACTGCGCGAATACGAATTGTTGCGCGCCTGCTCGCGGATTCTTCTTCATGCCGCACCGCGCCAGTCAGAGGACGCGGCCAAGGGCGAGAGGCCAGCAATCATCCTTCGGGCGCTGGACCCGAGTTGCTTGTCAGCGCGCGTATCAGGGTCCGCCCAAGACAAGAAGGTTGCCGGTGAAATTGGCGCCAACCTGCAATTGTTCTCGGAATTTGGCCAAGTCAAGTCCAACGCAATGGCTTCGTTCGGAGGGCGCCCATTTATGGTTTTTCACGGCACGCTTGGTTCGCGTTCGCGGGAGGACATGCTTTCCAATCGTATGACTGAGCTGATACTTGCGACCGAGCATCACGAGCTGCTTGTACTGTTGTCACTGCTGGCGCCCACCGCCTCCGAATTAGGCGAGATGCCTGCGGGCAGCATTACCTTTGATGACGCTGAACCGATCAGGCTGCCGCCGGCCGAAGGACTGCATTAGCAAGATGGTCTATGGAGTCCGCTGGGTCTGCATGCGCTCTTCTGGAGTCATGCCTTCCCAGATTCGATCGCGATTTTGCCGGGCCGACAGACTTCCGGGATTGACCGTCAGCGCGGCCCTCACCCAGCGATAAGCCTCTACGCGATCGCGCTGCACGCAGCTGGCGTCAGCATACATCGTAGCCAGACGGTTGCAGGCCTCGGCGTTTTCCCTGAGCGCGGCGGTCTTCAGCAGCACCACTGCCTGCTCACAACTGCGCGGCACGCCATCGCCCTTGACGTACATCTCCGCCAGTTGGAGCGGCGCGTTGGGATTTCCCGTGGCAGTGGCCTTCCACAGCTTCGCCACTTCGGTGGTTTTGGGCGTGGCCAATGTCTTGTCTGCGGTCGCGGAAGTTTCGGCGGGAACGGTCTGCTTCGCCGCGGCCGTCTGCTGGCTCTGCGCCGCTGGCGGCGGAGCTTGCACCGGTGGCGTCACGGTTGGTGGTGCGGCAGTCGCCGCGCCCTTCGGATTTTCGCCGGGAGCAGTTGCAGAAGTGTTCGCGCCCGCGGGAGGATTTTCGGTCTGCGGCTTGGGCTGCTCGTCGAATCCGACCGCCTTACTGAAAGCATTAGGTTCAGAGGAAGCAGCAGGAGTCGGAGGTGGACCGCTTCTCGGGCCCATGAGGTCGTCAATCTTTGCCGTGACCACCTCTGCCAGATGCTGGCTGGTGCGGGTCAATGGCGCCCTCCACTGTATTGCTCCCAACACCACCAAAACCAGCGCTGCTGCTGCGGCCAGCCACCCCAATTGCTTTCTGCTAAGCGGCGTCCGGCGTTGCGGCGCAGTCGAGGGTGTGATTTTTCGCGGCACCGTCCTGGATTCGGGGACCACAGTCCTGGTTTCGGGGACGGACGCACTGGCAACGATTGGTTCAGGCGTCAGAACGGATGGAACTGATGTATCCGGCTCAAGCGGCGGCAGATCGCCCAAAACATCCATGAATCGCGGACGCTCGTCGGCAGTGTTAGCGGTTTTGGCGACCTCGAATTCAATCTGGTCCAGGACGCCGTCCATCCATGGAAAATGCGGCGGCTCGGTGGTGGATGGCTCCGCAGATTCAGTTACCAGCCCATCAAGGAAGTCGGATACCTCAGAACGCGAGGCCGGAGTTTCGACGGCCACCGCCTCGGGACGATTGAAGTCCGGAAGGCGAAGGTCCTCGACCAGATTGGACGGCAACCCGTCCGCGTATGGCTCGCTGTCCTGTGGTGGAAAGGACGGATGCCCGGACTCTCCGCGGGGCATTTCGGGGAGAACCCGATCCAGATCGAAGGTCTCGCCTGGCGGGTCGGCCACTCCGTGTGCGGCCCTGGCGGGAGACGGCAAAATCTCAGCAGCAAGTAACTCTGCACTCCATTCATCGCCGTGCGACTGCTGGCGGTCAGCAATCTGCGACGGCGCGGACCGGCCACTCGCGTCCAGTGTCCCGCGCGAGAGGTGAAAGGTGCTCTGCGCCCCGGGCGTGCTCATCGGCCGATGTGGCAACGGAGTCCCACATAGCCCGCAGTAGCGGTCACCCTCCGGACGTTCCTGCCCACAAGCGCTACAGACCACAATATCTCCCGCTGTCGAGATCATCTTAAATGATGGGGCGTTTCGCAACAGGGATAATCTCTGGAGTCAAATGAATCGATCGGCTAATGCGCCCCGCCGATGTGGAGCCGGTCATTAGTAGTAAAATGCGAGCAATTTCGGAGCTGCGGAATCAGGTTCAATGGAATTGTATAGGCCAAATTTCTGGGCCAAAGAGGGTAATCTCGTGAAACGAGATCTGACAATCCTGCTCATCGTTTTCGCGGCACTTAGGGTTTGTTCCCAAACTTCGCCGGCTACTGCGCGACCCGGCGGCCTTCCCTCGGGACCGGGCTGGCACCATCTGGCCAACACTCATATGAGGTCGGTTTGCCTCGGCGAAGTTTCAGACGGCATGTACGCCGACGCCAGCATGACCAAGACAACCGCATACGATTTCAACTGCAATCAAATTATTCCCTGGAGCGGCGCGGCGGCCGATGACGAGCATAAGCGACTGATCGTGTGGGGCGGCGGCCATAGTGACTATGCCGGCAACGAAGTCTCGGTGCTGAACCTGACTGGCACTCCTGCCTGGGAACGGTTTACCGGCCCCACTATGCCCATTCCTTTTAACTGGGATGGAAAGCACTGGGAGGGGCTGAAGCCCTATTTCGTGCTACTCCACCAGGGCGGACAGCCCAAGCCGGGAGCGAGCCCTTCTTCGCGTCACACGTACGGCGGTCTGCAATACGTTCCCTATCAGAATAAGCTCTACTCGTTTGGTGGCTCAGTCGCCAACGGCGGGTACTTTTCGCAGGAGGTGTGGACACTCGACATGGGCACGAAGACCTGGACGATGCTTGGTCCTCCGTTCTCGCAGTCGTCCGGATATCCGACCAGCGCCTACAATCCCACGAATGGCCACATCGTGATGCACGATAAGGACTGGAGCCTGTTCGACTACGATCCGCACAACAACAAGTGGAAGAAGTTGGCGGGTTCGGTTCATGTTGACGACGGGACAACCGCGGCCATCGACCCGGTCAACAACCTGTTTGTAGTGGTGGCTGGAAACGCCGCCTATCCTACCCCGGCGACGCATCACACGCTGCAGGTCTTCCCGCTGTCATCACCTTCGATGCAGACCTGGAAGGATTCCGGTTGTGACTTGACGTATCGCAATGGCGGACTGGCGTGGGATTCGGCACTGGGGCTGATGGTGGGATATCCGGGAGGCGGCAATCAGGTGTACCTGCTCAACACCGGATCCAAGGACATCGTCTCGCCTTTTGGCACAGTGCCGTCCCATAAATGTCTGGATGTGGCAATCAGCCAGAAACCCTCGCCCGTGAAGGGCGAAGACTATCCGCCGGACCCTGAAGGTACAGGGCACAATGCAAACCTAGGTATATTCGGGCGATTCGCATACTTCCCATCGCTGGATATATTTGTGCTGATCAATAACCGGGATCAGGATGCCTGGATTCTGCGGCTGGGCAAGAGTGTGCCGTAGTCGGATTGGTCGTCCGCGACAAATGCTTTCATCACGGAGGATATCGAAGGTACGGAGTTTGTTATTTTCTTGCTTTTCCGTGTTCCTCGTCGCTCCGTGTTTAAATGAATGTCTGCGTTTTTGCCTTGCGCACGGGCTTTGGCAGTTCGAGTGCGAGTCAGCCAATTGATGAAATGCAGTAACGCCATCTCCGTCGACGTAGAGGATTATTTCCAGACCGAAGCGATGGCCACCGTTGCGCCCCGGGAACGGTGGGATACCTTTCCATCTCATGTAGAGGCAAATACCTGCGCCCTGTTTGAATTATTCGCGCGATATAACGTTCAGGGCACATTCTTCTTCATGGGATGGGTGGCAGAGCGCTTTCCTCAGTTGACGCGGAAAGCCCATGAACTGGGACATGAGGTTGGCTGCCATAGTTACTGGCACCACCCGGTGTTTCGCATGTCTGAGGAAGAGTTTCGCGAGGACACCTACCGGGCGATGAACGTGATTCAGGATGCTATTGGGGCTCCAGTGAGGGGTTACAGAGCCCCGAATTTTTCCATCAACCTGTCGGTGCCCTGGGCTTTTCCGATTCTGGAGGATCTCGGATTCCAGTATGACTCCAGCATTTACCCGGTTCGTCATGCCTTGTATGGAAATCACCGCGCGCGAAGGGAGCCATATCTGGCCGGAGCAAATTTAATGGAGTTTCCCGTTGCCACGTGGCGGATGTTCAAACAGAACCTGCCCGTGGGCGGCGGCGCTTACCTCCGCATCCTTCCTTATGCGCTGATGAAGAACGGCATCCGCTCAATTAACAAGAGCCAAAACGCTCCCGCGGTGCTCAACCTGCATCCCTGGGAGATCGACGATTCGCAGCCTCGCCTGGCAGTGTCCTGGAAATCACGGTTGCGCCAGTATACGGGGCTGAGCGGAATGAAACAAAAGCTGGAACGCCTGCTAAAGGACTTCACATTGGGCACGATCTACAAGTCGGTGTATCTGCCACTGCGCAACGGGCCGTCCACACGCGAACTCTCGCGGAGCACCGCAGTTTCCGGGTAGATCCGGAGCGCCGGAATCCGCCTTGCCCGAGTTATCAGTCGTCGCGTCTCGTCGGACAATACTCGCCAATACCGGCGGTGCGGATTTTGTACAACAAAGCGCGGTAGCTGATGCTCAACATCTGGGCTGACTTCCTGCGATTCCAGTTGTTGAGGTAAAGCACTCTTAGAATGGCCTGCGTCTCGACCTCACGTACAAGCTGCTGGGTGCGGGCTCTCAAGGGAAGCCCTCGATGGGCCGGAAGCTCCGTAGGGGGAAACGCGAATGAGCGCCGGGCTATGTCTTCCGCAATGGATTCCCGGTTGCCAATAACGACATACCGGCGAAGCACATTTTCGAGCTCCCGGATATTTCCTGGCCAACGATACTGCTGAAGACGCCGGAACAGTGCTGGCGACAACGGCGCGGCCGCCGTGTCAAATGTCTTATTGAATAGGTCAACGAGATAGTTTGCAATGGCCGGAATGTCCTCCACGCGTTCCCTCAGCTCGGGGACACGGAGGCTGGCGCCGTTGATCCGATGGAATAGGTCCAGGCGAAACCTGCCCTGCGCAATTTCATCCTGCAGATTGCGGTGGGTGATGCAGATGATGCGAGTGTCTATCTTCAGCTCGTCTTCGCCGCCAATGCGAGTAAAAATACCATCCTGCAGTAATTGCAAGAGTTTGGCCTGAATGGAGACGTCGAGCTCAGCGATGTTGTCGAGGACCAGGGTTCCACCATCCGCTAGCTCCACCAAGCCTGGCTTGGTGGAGTAGGCGCTTGTAAACGAACCCTGTTCGTAGCCAAACAGCTCGGCTTCCAGCAACGATGCCGGAATGGCGGCGCAGCTTATCTTGACGAAAGGCCCATCTTTGCGTGGTGAACGGCGGTGTATGTAGTTGGCGAGAACTTCCTTGCCGGTACCCGTTTCGCCGCAGATAAGGAGTGGAAGCTGCACTGCGGCCGTTTGCTGCGCGATCTGCCGCACGGCGCTCATCACCTGCGATTGGCCGAAGATGATGTCATCCGGCGGGATCGCCAGATGGCCGTTGCTTAAGTTTGCAGTTTTAACCGGGCTCATAGCAGTCGAGTGAGAGCACAACCCCCGCAAGCGGCGATAATGCACGAACCAAACCAAAGTGCCGGATATCTTTAGCAGGATGGTAAAAGTAAGTATTTCTGGCGATTCTGTGGACCCGAGCGAGTAAAAGCGCGGGAGAAAATATTTCTTTCGGACAAATGTGCTCAAGTCTGGTTATTCACATTCCAACTGTGGCAGATTTCCGAGCCTTTTCAGGTGACCCCGTCGAACGAGGCTAACTCCTACTCTCCAGTAGCCCTTTGGTGGTTAGTATGCCATGCACCAAGCTGCTAGCAAGCTGAGCACTGTTGAGGAGGTGCGGAAAGAGCTTTGCCGCAGACGAAGAGTAACAATATGCCATTTGGTGGGCTAAAGGCGGTACCACTTTAGGAAAATATTTACTGAGTTAGTCGCTCAGCCAGACAAGAAAATCGTCGTAATCGCCTGATTCTTTGCGGGCTACAGCGTTCATCACGATTCATCGATTCGCGCAGAATAAGAGATCCACTTCCCATATTGCTACAGTGTGAAGAAATTTACTTATTTTTCTCTTGACTCTGGGACGAAATGGCTCAATACTTCACAACAAGTCGTAGTCGCGCTTCATGCAATCGAAATTGCGCTCGGTTGTAATTGTGCCAGCCAGCCCACAGGATCCCAGGTTGCTGTCGGCAGCAAATTGAAAAACAAGGCGTTTACTACGAACATTTACTGCCCACGTGCGGTTCGACGTTCAGGGAAGGAAAATGTCCATGGCCACATCGTCAATTGCGTCGAGTTCCATCGCGCCCCTTATCCTGGTGGTCAATCACAAGCCACCTGTCCTAAGGCACTTTGCTGTCGTCCTTGACATCGGAGGTTACCAGGTAGAAACCGCGGGTTCCGCTCAGGCTGCGCTTGAACGGCTGCAGCGCCCGCCGGTGCCGAGTCTCGTTTTGCTGGATGCGGCGATGCCGGGCGGCGATGGCTTGGAGACACTACAGCGTGCTCGCAAGTTGCATCCCGATCTGAAGGTTGTGATGGTGGGAGCGGCAGACGACAGCCGCAGGGCGGCACAGGCAGTCCGCATGGGCGCCCTCGACTATTTGCCGGAGCCGTTTCATGAAGCGGAATTGAATTCCGTACTCACGCAACACCTCCTGCCTCCGCCATGCGCGCCGCCCG
>JBKQKT010000114.1:0-2929 GCA_052147365.1 Candidatus Korobacteraceae bacterium
CGGGTCCCGACGGTCTTATGTTACTGCTTTCGATGATTGCTGAACGTGAACTTCCGCCGCAAGAACTGATCGAACTCGCCAAGCGAGTGCAGATTCCGGGTTACGAAGCAGTGTACGAAATGGTTCACGATGCCGTCAGCGAAGGAGTGATCACGCCTTCTATCTCGGCAGGTTTTTACCTGCAGTGCGAGATCTGGGAGGTGCTGGAGTGGGCCAAATACCGAACCTCAGCGAAGACGCGCCAACTGGAGCCAGCTCTTTCGAGGGCGTGTGTGGCCGGAAACTCAAAATAGAAAGGCCATTAAGGAATCCGGTTGAGGAGACTAGCATGGCAGTCGCCACGGAAATCGCGCCGAATGTCTATCGTATCTCGATCTTTGCGCAATCGAGCAATTTGCAGTTCAACCATTTTCTGGTGAAAGACGACGAACCGCTGCTGTTCCACACTGGGCTGCGCGGAATGCACTCGGAAATTCGCGAGGCCGTCTCCAAGCTCATCAACCTTTCCGAGTTGCGCCACATCAGCTTCAGCCATTTTGAGTCAGACGAGTGCGGGTCGCTCAATGAATGGCTCGCCGCAGCGCCCAAGGCCGATGTGATCTGCAGCCAGGTTGGCGCCCTCGTGTGCGTGAACGACTTCATTGGCCGGGAGTCACGCGCCCTCACTGACGGCGGAACCTTCGTGACGGGGAAGTACCGCTTTCGCTATTGCCGGACTCCCCATCTGCCTCACGGCTGGGACGCTGGCGTCCTCTTTGAAGAAACGCAGAGAACACTGCTGTGTTCGGACCTGTTCCATCAGAACGGGAATGTCGAACCGCTCAGCTCTGCCGATGTCGTGGGCCGCTCGCATCGGGCGATGAAGGAATATCAGACGGGCATCCTCGCGGAGTATGTGCCCTACACGCCACACACCGCGCAGAACTTGAAAAAGCTCGCCGAACTAAAGCCCAAGACGCTCGCCATCATGCATGGCTCCAGCTTTACAGGTGACGGCGCCCGAGCCCTCGACGACCTCAATGTGATGTTACGCGAGGTGTTTGGCCCGAAGGACTAGAGACGGAGATCGGCCTCGACCGACCTGGCGGCCGATTCTAGCTTTGCTCATTTGTTCAGGTGACTGTTGGCCTACCGTACATGAGGAGATGAAATATGAAAGCAATTGTTCTCCACCAATATGGTGGTCCGGAAGTACTGAAGTTTGAAGACTACCCTGACCCTGTTCCGGGTCCAGGCGAAGTGCTGGTGCGCGTCGCCGCGGCGAGTGTGAATCCGATCGACTACAAGCGGCGTGCTGGATTAACGAAAGATTTTTATCCTCTCCAGTTCCCGGGGCTCATAGGCGTCGACATGGCTGGGACTGTGGTCGAGATTGGGCCGGGAGTGGAGGGCTTTTCCGTCGGCGACCGGGTGTTTGCGATGGCAGACAATACCTATGCCGAACTTTGTGTCGTGAAAGCAGCAGTCTTGGCGAAGGTCCCGAAAGGTCTCGATTTGATCCAGGCGGCGGCGCTGCCGCTGGTGACGGTGACCGGCAACCAACTGATGTCCGCGACAGGAATCAAAGCGGGCCAGACGGTTCTCGTCGTGGGTGCTGGCGGAAATGTCGGGCGTTCGGCGGTATTCACTGGGATGCAACTCGGTGCGACTGTGATCGCGGGGGTTTTGAAGAAGCAGATGGATGAGGTGAAGACCGTAGGCGCGGATCAGGTGGTCGCAACCGACGACGACACCGCGCTTGTAAATCTTCCGCCGCTCGACGCGGTGGCTGATACAGTCGGAGGAAGAACCGCCGAGAAGCTGATCGCCAAGGTGAAACCGGGAGGAGTATTTGCGACGGTTCTTGCGCCGCCGCAGAGTGCCGCATATTACCCGTCTGTAAAGGTGGTGCACGTATTCTCGAAATTTGACAGGAAAACGCTCGAGTTCATGGCCGAAGCGGTGCGAGATGGCAAGCTGGTAATCCCGATCAGCAAAAAACTGCCACTTAGTGAAGCGGCCGAGGCTCAAGCAGCGGCAGAAAAAGGTGGTGGCGGGAAGATCTTGCTGGTGGCTTGACTGCGCCATGCAAAGAGGCCATTTGTGAGATGACTTCGCCTAGGGTTGGTATCCGTCCGCCATCCATTTTGCGAATAGCTCAATGCGAGCCTGAGGCCAAGGACCTTCCCCTCTCGGAGGCGGGGGCGGCATTACCGCGCCACCGATTCCCCGAATGCGGTCGTAAATGGCGGCCGCATGCGTCTTCACATCATCATAACTTCCCAGGTTGAACGCTTTGCTCATGCCTCGAATGTCTCGCTCCGTAAAAAGCGGGCGAATGTCCACTTCAAAGCTCGTCGGTTTCGTCATTGTTCCTCTCAGCCATTGGATTATGCATATGCGGCGCTCGCGCCTCGTGACCCTAACCCGGAACGCCAGTCTTCAGTACTTCGTTCAGCCATCCGGCTATGCTTCGTCGATCGATCACCCGAGCAACTTTCCGGCGAGCCAGTAATCGACACTGAACCTTCCCGGACCAAAGCAGATCAGCCAGATAAAGAAAAGCACGTACAGGACTTCCGGAAGATAGAGGAAATCGTCGAGCAAGTTAAGTGGCGAACGCCCCTTAGGCAGGGTCGAGACCGCGCTAGTCAGAGTGGCGACTGTCATATCGATTAATAAGGCGACGCAGGCGGCGCTCGAAGCAAACCCCAAAGCCAGCAAGAACCCGCCAAGGAACTCGACACCCGCGACGAAATAAGCCAGTTGCCGTGGAAACGGGGCTTTGGCCGTAACCAGCGTGTCGTAAACAGGTTTCGTGCCGCCGGCGACAAACAATTTGTTAGCCCCGGAGATGGCGAAGAACAGCCCGATCGAAACGCGTATCAGCAGGATGGCATATTGTTCCAAATGACTGCTACCCTGCAGCGCAAACTCGACCAACCGTTTC
>JBKQKT010000115.1:0-2624 GCA_052147365.1 Candidatus Korobacteraceae bacterium
TTCAACACCCCGAACCTGATTGTCTTTACGCCTTCGGGGCTGTCGGGCACCGCGGGAGCAATCACCAGCACCTCCACCACTGCGCGCCAGGTGCAATTCGCATTGAGGCTTCTTTGGTAGAGAGATAATTGATTTGCGCGCGTCGCCAATCTGCGCCGCAGTGCCTTTGCGCACAACGTAAGGAGCCTTAGGTGAAGCCAGATAAGTGGATAGTCCCCCTGATTCTTGCTGCGGCGATGGCGGCGACTGGTCAGCCGGCAACGAGTCGGCAGGCGATCCTGATGGTGAAAACTGTCGGCGGTCAGACGTTGAAGCTGGGAGCTCAGGACTTCGCCAAGCTGCCGCAGGTGAAGGTGAGCGCGAAGGACCACGACGGGAAGAACCGCGAATACGCTGGAGTGGGTTTGCGCGATATTCTCACTCAAGCCGGCGTGGCAACGGGCAACGACGTTCGCGGTAAGGAGTTGGCTGACTACGTCGTGGTGGAGGCGGCCGACGGATATCGCGTAGTTTTCTCGCTGGCGGAGCTTGATCCGGACTTTGGCAATACGCAAGTCCTCGTAGCGGAGAGCGTGGACGGCCAGCCGCTCGCCGCGAAAGAAGGGCCCTTGCGACTAGTGGTACCGGGAGACAAACGTCAGGCTCGATGGGTACGGATGGTGACAAGGATCTCAGTCATGAACGTGCAATGACTGACAGCTTCAGGGTCAGTCTTTTTGCAGCATCACCTCGGTGGACTTGATCACGACCTTGACGGCGTCACCCTTCTTGAGCGCCATCTCCTCGGCGCTTCTACGGGTAATCACGCTTTCGATCATGTTTTCACCCACACGCACCACGATGTGGGCCATTACGCCGCCGAGTTGAATCTCCTCAACGGTTCCTTTGAGCTGATTGCGAGCAGAAAGTGTCATGCCACAAGCTTAATTCAGTCGGCATCGTCGCGGGAAGCAGCCTGCGAAGCTCTTCCGCACGCCCCCGCTTATCGCCCGCTGTTGGCGGCTGCCCGGTTGCCCTTGCGTACAGCTAAAAAGGCCCATCCAGAGTTCCATTTTGGAACTTAACAAATCTTTCAAAAAATCCTGTAACGCTCTTGCGCCTAGCGGCGTTTATTTATGTGGACCGGTTGTGGGTTCCAGCCGGGGCGCCGGATTTCACCTTGGCCATGCAGGGCATTAGGCAACGGCAATCTAATGGGTCCGATAAACGCGAAAGCGAATTCGCGTTCTTGTTCCACGTGGAACAAAGTTACAAGGCCCTACTGCTCGTCGTCGCTCCAGGCTACCTTCCAGGTCTTGTCCGGATTGTATGCGGTGATCGCCTTCGCGAGGTCGGCAGTCTTGGGGCCCAGGTTTTTCTCGTAGACGGTGCCATCGGGACCAACCAGGAAGGTCATCACGCCGGAGTTACGATACTCGGCGGGCCAGGCGATGTAAGCGAAGCCGCCGGTCATCTTGCCATCCACGACATAGCTCTTGGCGCCGCCCTTAACGCTGACGCCCTGCGCTGTCAAGGTATGGAAAAAGTAGCCGTTGAAGGGTTGCGGAGTATCATGCTGACCGCCGTAGCCCTTGGCACTGGCATACGCCACCAGCGGGCCGATTGGGCTTTCGGGTTCGCCCTCAGCAGTCTTCCAGTACAGCCCATTCTGCTGCCCCGGATCGCTCATGACATGCTGCGCATACTCCTTCTTCTGGGTGAAGTATTCGTCTTGCGCATCTGCCAGCACATGTAAGGTGCGAATGGCCCTCAGCTCATTCCTGCCGATGCGGCGGAAGAGAATTTCCTTCACTCCAGCTTTGGTGTCGAAGTACCAGGTACCAGCGGCGTCCTTCTTCAGAGGAATCGGGAAGGGCCAGTTTTCCGCACCGATAATCAGCGTCTGTTCGCCGTTGATCTCCTTCGCCCAGCGATGCATCTGCTCATAGCGTTGGGAGACGAAGTCGCGGCTGTTCTTGTCCTCCACTTCGTCGCCGGAAGACAGGATGCCGGTCGAAGACGCCCCGAGAACCGCCTCCAGCGCGGTCCTGTCGCCGGCCTTGCCGGCCTCATAGAGCGCCTGTCCAGCGTCCTGCGGATTAGCGAAGGTCTTCTGCCCGGGCTCCTGGGCGAGAGTGATTCCTGTAATAAGAAAGAGTGAAGCCATCAAGACCGCAGCACGAATAAACTTCGATTGCCACCGCATATAAGCACCTTTCGGATGAAGTACCTCTCTAGCCGCTAACCTCTAATCCCTGACCCCTGGTTCTCACTTCTTGCGGCCCCCGCCTCCACCGCCACCACTCCGGGCTGCCGGCGCGCTACGCTGCTGTCCGCCTCCGCCGCCCATGCTCTGCTGTCCACGGCTGCTCTGCGCCCTGGTTTGACCGCCTGCACCGTAGCCGCTGTAGGCGCCTGACTTGGCGCCGGTCGCGGGCTTTTGACCGTAGCCGCGGTCGGCCGCCGGGGCCTGGGCTGGACGACTGCCCGCGTTATTGGGGCGGTTTGCGTTGTTGACGTTGTTGTTTCGGTTACCGCTATTGACGTTGTTGTTGCGATTCCCGCTATTGATGTTGGCGTTATTGACGGTGTTCCGATTGCCGGTGTTGATGTTGACGTTGTTGCCGCTTACGTTGGTATTGCGA
>JBKQKT010000116.1:0-2980 GCA_052147365.1 Candidatus Korobacteraceae bacterium
GATTCAAGCGCAGCAGGCCCAAGCGCAACAAGGCCAGCAGTTGCAGGGCCAGAGCGCTCTGAGCGCGCAGAACGCGGCGCAAAGCCAGCAGGCGCAAGCGGCTCAGGCAGAGCAGCAGCCCGCAGAAGTTTAGAAGTTCCGCCTGCTCGGCGTAAGAGCAACTAGGAGCAACACAATGGCAGACGAAAATGCCGCATCGTCAACGGCAGTTGTAGAAGTAGCAGACCCATTCAAGGGCGAAAACCTCAGCCTTGCGGAGTACTCGCGTTACCGCACGGCAGATGAATTGCCCGATAGATTCAAACCGGCTGAACCTGCGGAATCAGCCCCCGCCGACGCTCAGGAAGAGACTGAGGAATCCGAGGGCGAAGAGTCCGAAAGTGCATCCGCTTCGGAAACGGAAGAAACCCAGGAGCAACCGAAACCAGGCAGCGCCGCCGAAAAGCGCATCAAGCAGCTACTCGCCCGCACCAAGGAACTAGAGCGCAAATTAGCTGAACCCGCGAAACCGACGCAGCAAACGGACTCGTCAACCGCGCGGCCCCAGCAACCCCAGAATTTCAGCGAGTGGCAGAAGGCATTCAAGCCAGCCGAGTGGATCGCAGATTTCGCCAAAGCGAACCCCAACGCCAGCTATGAAGATGCGAACTTCGCAATGGCTGTCCGTGTGAGCGACGTTAGGGACCACTTCCGCTCCGTGGAACAGCAGGCGACGGCGCAGAAACCACGACTCAGCCAGATCCAAGAGGAAGCCCGCGAACGGTATGAAGACTTCGACACGATCAAAGAATCGTTCTTGTCGAAGGTTCTCAACGGCACTACGCCGCTGATACCACCGTCCGTTCTGGGCATCATCAACGATTCGGATATCATGGCGGATTTGCTGTACACCATTGGCTCTGATGAACAAGAGATGGAAAAGTTCGTTGCGATGGCAAAGGCGAACCCGAACAAGGCTATCCGGTATGTGGCCCGCGTCGAAAACCTGATTACGGAAGAACTCGCCAAAGGCAAGGAATCCAAAGAGACTCCAGTGCGCGGCGAGGACGGCAAATTCACCAAAACGGCTCCTGAACCGAAGAAAACAAGTGCCCCTAAACCCGTCTCGCCTGTCGGCGGCAGCAGTAAGGGCAACTTTGACGTGAGCGACGAAAGCCTTTCCCCGGATGAGTGGATGCGGAAACGCACCGCAGACATTGAACGGCGCAGAAAGAGCTAAGGGCGCTCGGAGCACTTAACCCATGGCTAACAGCCTTCTTTCCCCCACAATCATCACCCGTGAGGCGCTGCGCATCCTGCACGCCAACCTGAACTTCATCTCGAACGTGGACAAGCAGTATGATCCGCAGTTCGCGAACTCGGGAGCCTCGCCTTCCGGCAAAATCGGTCCTTCGCTGACCATCCGTATGCCGAACCAGTTCACGGTTCGCACGGGCGCAACGTACCAAGCGCAGGGCGTGACCGAATCCAGCCAAGTGCTGACCGTCTCGACACAGAAGGGTGTGGACTTCACCTTCTCTTCGACCGATCTGACCTTGACCATCGACGAATTCAGCCAGCGTTACTTGAAGCCGGCCATGAGCGTCTTGGCAACCCAGATCGAGGCCGATGCGCTGAACATGGTTCTCGACGTGTACAACGCGGTTGACGACAACGCAAACCCCTTGACCTACAAGGACATTGCGAACGGACGCAGGCTGCTCAACCAGTACCTTGCCCCGGATGACGGCGAGCGCGTCGGCATCATGTCTTCGACGCAGAACGTGTCCTTCCTCGATGCGATCAAGGGCCTGTTCAATCCGCAGGAGACCATCTCTCGCCCATATCTGACCGGCAAAATCGGCAAGGTGAGCGGGATCAACATGTACGAAAACACCGTCCTGCAGGCCTTCCAGTCCGGCACCGCGGCTGCGGTCACGGGCTACACGGCCAATGGCGCGAGTGCACAGACCGGCTCGACCATCGTCATCCAGACCGGCACCACCACGTTCCTGAAGGGCGATATTGTTACCTTTGGCACCGTGGGCGCGAACGGCGTGGATGCGGTCGATCCTGAAACGAAGTCAGATCGCGGCTTCCTGCAGCAGTTCGTGGTTACGGCCAACTCGGGAACCAGCGCAACCTCGCTGTCGATCTCCCCGGCCATCGTCACCACGGGCGCAGCCCAGAACGTCACTCAGGGCGTAGGGAACACCTATACCGTGAACAAGGTTGGAGGCGGCGCTTCTGCTCTGTATCTGCAGTCGCTCCTGTTCCACCCCGAAGCATTCACCTTTGTCACCGCCGATCTCGTCGATGTGTCGAAGTTTGGCGCATGGGGCGCGCGGCAAGTGATGGACGGCATCTCGATGCGTATTGCCCGCCAGTACGACATCATCAATGACGTTGTTCCTTGCCGTATCGATGTGCTTTACGGCTACAAGACGCTTCGGCCCCAGTTGGCTGTGCGCGTCATCTCGCAGTAAGCACGTAGGGGCTGTCTAATCGGGCAGCCCCGCACATCCCATCTCAGGAGAAAGATTCGTTATGGCAATCGGCAGACAACTCAGCGACAACAACTCGAGCGGCACAGCCCTTGGGCAGTCCGCGACCGACCTCGTTAGCCTTTATGGCGCAACCCCGGCAGCACAGCGTGCAGCACTTACCATCAACGCGGCTTCCGTGGTGTCGGTTTCCTCCAACATCACCATCGCGGCCAGCCTCACGGCATGGATCGTGGAAGTGACAGCAACCCTCCAGGCACTCGGCGCTTGGGCAAGCCACTAAACGACCGCTTGAAACTCTCGTTTGTGGTTTCAACGTGCGGACGGCCAAAGATGCTGCCAGTTGTGCTGCATTGTTTGGCCGCCCAAACGCTCGAAGATTTTGAAGTAATAGTCACCGACAATTCAGACCCGGAAGCGCAAGCCGTTAAACGTAATCTCATTGAAATCCTCGATTCGCGGTTCGATCATCTCATCAAAACCCAATTACCTGTCAG
>JBKQKT010000117.1:0-2995 GCA_052147365.1 Candidatus Korobacteraceae bacterium
CATCGCACGTCAGAAGCCCGATGCCACCTACGTTGCCGGACTTCGGACATGGAACTCGCTTGGCCGCTTCGTTAAACGGGGAGAAAAAGGCATTTTCATTCTCGCCCCGATGGTCGGAAGACGAAGCACGAAGGATGTCGCGACCGAAGAACCAAGTGAAGACGCAACCACGGAGGGTCAGCGGACGCTGTACGGCTTCCGGGCCGTCTACGTTTTTGACAGATTATCTCGTGATTTGCGGCTGAGCCTCCGCGCGCTCGATGTCATCCGCCAGTGCCAATTCAGAAAGTCATCTCGATAGCAGCAAGGACATCATCGCTGATCTCCTCTGCCGGATGCAACACTCTCGTACGCGGCGGTCCAGTCATCGGCCTCTTTTGGCCACCAATTTGGTTTCTGAGCACAGACGCCTGTTTTCGGGAGTTACCCTGACGACGAGGCCGCCTTGTAGGATAATGCTTTCATGTCAATACAAGGTCGGAGCCGGAGGTGGGCATCCATCTCTGAACGGTTCCGGCATCCGGTATGGCTGGTCCCCGTTTTACTCATGGCCGCGTTATGAATAGGACATGATGGAGTTGAAGAGAATGGAAAAGACGGTAGAGAGCGTGGCCACCATTCTGGAGCGGGAACTCGAACCTACGATCAAAGAATGGCTGAGGCGGGTGAATATGGTTCCAGAACTAACGCGAATTACACTAAGCGATGCAGACCGCACGCGCCACCTCCCAAAGCTGTTCGATGATCTGATTTGCCGCCTGCGCCTTGCCAAGGGTTCCCATCTACCCATCTCTGCCGCCGCTACCGCGCACGGACAAATCCGGCGAGAGCAAGGCTACTCTGCTGCCATGCTCGTTGAGGAGTCGCGGGCGTTCGAAGTCTCCGCATTCGGTACATTACACCTCCATCAGAGCGAACTCGACCAGAACCAGATGCTTGCAGACATAATGATCATCGCGGACGAGGTGGATGCACAACTCGAAGAAGCCGTGCGTAGCTTGATGGAAACGAGACCACGTCAGCCCGCGGGCTAACAGTTTCACAAAAGCAGAGAGATCCGTTCGCCTTTAGGGCAGGTCATTCGCCTTGCCGATGTTCGGTAGGTGCAAAACTGAATCCTCGGCGATTAGGACCACGGGTGCTCGCTTCCAAGGGCAGAAGCTATTGGCCGCAGAAAGCAAGAAGTGTCCGATGAACTCGCAACACCTTGCCATTGTGTTCGTAATAGATGAAGCCTGATTCCTTGAACTTGTTCATGAAAAAACAAATGCGCGATCGCGTGGTTCCTACCATGTTTGCCAATGTCTCATGGCTTATCTTCGGAATGATGGTTGTGGGTGCCGCATGCCCATCATAGTGGGCGAGCCGCAACAGAATACGAGCCAGTCTTTTCTCGCTGGATTGCAATGTTGGTCAACTAAATCCTGCTGGTATCGCATGTTCCTCGTCAATACATATGCCCCGAACATGTTTGCTAACTTCACTTGCCGTGCCAGTGCGAGCATCATGACCTTCTTCGTAATTCGGAGGACACTGCAGTCTGTTAAGGCGATGGCAGACGCGGTGCGGTAGGGCTGACCTGCTATTGAATCCTTGCCAACAAGATCCTCGTCACTCGCAATGTCGAGAATTGCTTCCCTCCCAGCTCGGGACTTAACGCTGAGTTTCACCTCCCCCTTTTGAATTACAAACAACGCGTCAGCCGCATCACCCTGAGCGTAGATAGTTTGTCCCTTCCTGAAGGACATCATCTTTCGGCCAACGCCTACAGTTGTGAGAAAGGTCGTCGGGTTGAAAGCGGGTCTTTGCTTGGCCATTCGGCTGCTCCGCTCCGTTACTCGGTCACGCCAGTTTGCATTGAGCACCCGTCACGAGTGAAGGGATCGACCTTTGCTCGCCCGACATTCCGCAGGCGCGACGATCAAATCCTCTGCGATCAAGCGTCGGTCACGATGCGGTTCACTACGGAGCTGTCCCGTACTGAGTTCGCACTTCTCGCCCGGTCCTGCGCCACAAGTCGGGCAACGGACAGTGTTTACCTGTTTGAGAGTAGGCTTTTTGGCCATAATGAGTGTCGATTATGCGGCAATCCGCACAAAAAAAGGTGGTCAATTTTGCACAGTGCACTCGAATAATTAGAAAGAAGCGCCGCTGGCAGTTATCGACCGGGTCGCTGGTGTGATTAAGAAGCTCCGCAGAAACCATCGCGATGTTCGTCGGCGGTGTAGGTTCCTTGAGCCCAGGATCGCCAATTATCCGACTTCAGAGAGCCCGTTCGATAGCAGCGGCGACGTCATCGCTCAATTCCTCCGCTCTCTGCAACGCTCCCTTGATCCTGACAATTTCCATCTCGCGGGCCGCGATCTGTCCGGCAGGCTCGCTGTGACCTCGCGCGGCCACCAGGCTGCGCTCGTGACTGGCCAGCATGCGCCGAAAAATCGGGGCCGCACTTTTCTTCGGCTGCGCATGCGCACAGCCAAGGCAGATCAATCCCTTCGGGCAATGCTCTCCGGTGGGCAAGGCGCAAAGGTGGGTGCCCATATCTCGCAGGTTGCAGCTCGCCGCGAAGGCCGCCCATTCTTCGGCGGTCGGATTCTTCAATCCGTCTTCGCCGTAGTAGGCGTTATAAAGACTGCGAACGGTCTTGCGATACTCCTCGATGAGCTGACTGGGGTAGAGCTTGGCGTAGATCATCACGGTGTCGGGAGAGGCGTGACCGAGCAGTGCTTGAATGATGTGCACGGGCGTGTTGTTGTTCAGATGCTCGGACGCAAAGACGCGCCGGCAATCGTGCGGCAGCAGGACGAGAGGAGAACCGTCCGAACGGCGGGCTTCCGCAGCGATCGAAATCTCACGGACGCGGGTGCGAATCGTCTGAATGCCTGCGGTGCTGGGATGGCGAATCCCCTGGATCAAATATGGTGCTGGAGGACGCGGACGCTTCTCCTGCAGGTCCCAATGATCACAAACCGGGACCGACTGACTATCATAGAAA
>JBKQKT010000118.1:0-4148 GCA_052147365.1 Candidatus Korobacteraceae bacterium
AAAAGGTGTCAGGAACCTTTTTCGGTCTCGCTATCTGCGTCAGTGGAAAAGGTTGTCGCGGTAGGGACGCCGGTTGCCCGGCGCCCCCCGCGCGGATCCGTACTAGCAGAGCTACCGCATACGGCTCTTACCGCAGATGCTTGGCGTCAAAGCGCAAAAGGGGATAAGGATGAAGAATCTTTGGGACGGGGAGCCACCGGGCCGCAAAACGCTCCAAGAGTTCCCACGTGTTCCCGCTCCGTTGACTGCGGCGTCGAATCGTTCGCAGCCAGCGTTTGCGTATCTCGTGTCGAAAGTTCCGAAGACTGGCGAGATTGCCGGGAACGGCGTGATAGTTGAAGTAGCCTTGGACCACGCTCCTCAACCATCTCCCGACCTCGGCCAGCGGCTGATGCATTCGCCTCCGAAGCGCGATCTTCACCTCTTGCAACTTGGCGAGGAGTCGCTTTCGCATGGTTTTGCGCAGCACGGTGAACTTGCCGTTCTTCCAGGCTTGTCCACAAATATGCGTGAACCCCAGGAAGTCGAACGTTTCCGGCTTGCCCTCCCTCCGTACCTTCCGGTCATGGGCCGCAAACCGCCCAAACTCAATCAGGCGGGTCTTGTCCGGGTGGAGTTCCAGTCCGAACTTCTGCAGCCGCTCCCTCCATTCCTGGAGGAACCGCTCTGCGTCTGCGCGACACTGGAACCCTAACACACTGTCGTCGGCATAACGGACCACGATCACTTCTCCCGCAGCCCGATGCTTCCGCCAGTGCTGTACCCAAAGGTCGAATACGTAATGCAGGTAGACGTTCGCGAGCAGCGGCGAAATCACCGAACCCTGCGGCGTCCCCTTCTCCGTCTCCGACCATTCCCCATCTTCGAGTACGCCGGCCCTCAGCCACTTCTGGATCAGGCGAAGAATCCGGCGATCCCCGAGGCGATGCTGGAGAAACGTAACCACCCAGTTGTGGGAAAATGACCCAAAACAGTCCCGGATGTCCGCATCCAGCACCCAATTCACCTTCTTCCTGATGATCCCGACGTAGAGCGCATCTAACGCGTCGTGCGCACTGCGCCCCGGTCGAAAACCATACGAGAAGCCCAGGAAGTCCCCCTCATAAATCTGATTGAGGACCGTTCCCACGGCGTGTTGAACGATTTTGTCCTCCAGGGCAGCTATGCCCAGGGGCCGCTGTCGCCCATCCGGCTTGGGAATATAGGCTCTCTTGGAAGGTAGCGCGCGATACGTGCCCCGGTGTACACGACTGTGTAAGTCCTCCAGCCGCTTGCCTAGGTCCGTCTCGTATTCCTGCCACGTCAACCCATCCACTCCCGGAGCAGCTCCTCGCTTGAGGGCATAGAAGCTGTTCGTAAGAAGCGCGACGGATACGTGGTGCAGTAGCGCCGTGAATCGTAATCGCTTGTCCCTCTTTGCGGCTTCCCGCACACGGTTCAACCCAGCTGACGCGTTCATCCAGCTTTGCATCTGGGACGCGGCCGTCTGCCCCGTGTTCCCCTTGGTCGGTCGCCTTCCCTCCAGGCCCTCCGCCGGTGAAACCCTTCCACCTTGGTTCGGACCCTTCGTAGGTACTATACGACCGTCCGACTCCCTACCCGCGTTCATGTCAAGATTGTGGCTCATCACCTTCCTCGACCGGCCCGCTCACTCCTTCGTGTCGGGCACGGGTAGGGCCTCCCGGCTCTCGCGCGTGGAGGTTCCATGCATGTCGGGGGTCTCTGACCTCGCAGGTCCAGTGGGTGCTCGCGATTGCGTGCCCACCAGTGTTGCCTTCCCGCCGAATAAACAGCGTCGGCATCCTGATTTCCCGATATTTCGCGGCTCAATACCCCGCCTACATGTGCCCCTGTCAACGCTTCGCGCCCAGCCTCTCGACTGACCACGCATGACTCGGGGTCGGTGTGGCTCGCTAAGCCTTCACCGTACGGCTCTTCCATCCGCTCCTCCACGCCGGTTTATCCCGGCGCACTTCTTCGTACCTCAATGCCACCATCGGATCAACCTGCGCGGCGCGGCGTGCAGGTATGAGTCCCGCAAACACCGCGCATCCGCTAAGGACAACCGCTGACAGCAGGAGGATCCAGGGGTCATAGCTCTTGACGCCATAGAGCAGCGATGAAAGCATTCGAGATCCTGCAAGGGCGGTTGGAACACCGATGGCCAGCCCAAGCGCGACCTGAAACGTCGCGCCACGCAGCACCATGGTTAGCACGGTCCTCCGATCAGCGCCAAGCGCCATACGAATGCCAATCTCATTCGTTCGCCGCGCCACGGCGAACGCCGTGACCCCGTAAAGCCCCACGCACGCAAGCGTGAGCGCCAGCAGGCCGAAGAGTTCAGTGAGGCGAGCGATCAGGCGGTCCTGATTGAAATTCAAGCTGACCTGCTCGGCCAAGCTTGTCATGCCGAGAATCGTCAGGTTCGGGTCGATTCCCGCCAGGGTTTTTCGGACGGCGGCCTCCAGGTTCTCCGGTTTCCCCGCGGTACGCAGCTCGATGCTGTGAATGTAAGTGGAGCCATCCGGGACCGGGAACCAGGTCGGGTTTTGAAGCAAGGGAAGAAAAAACGTTGGGTAGGCAGGGCCCCGTGTGTCCTGGTATTTGGCATCCTCGACGATGCCGACGATTTCATAGTCGCCGCTATGGCTGGCGTAAGACATTCCGAAGTGCTGCCCTATGGGATCTTCCTTGGGAAGGAACCTGCGTGCGAAAGCCTGATTGATGACGGCGACGAGCGGCGCAGCAGGCGTATCCCGCTCATCGATCACCCGGCCGCGGAGCAGGCGCGACCCGATGGTCTCAAAATAGTGAGGGGCCACGCGGTCCCAGGAGGGCGGTACGCCCTGAAGGTCCGGGGGATGACCCTCGATGTAGACATACTCGCTCCGATTGTCGCCGCTCAGCGGGCTGTAGCCCGATAGGCTGGCGCTGAGCACGCCCGGTATTTGCGCCAGCCCCTGCTCGAGTTGCTGGTAGAGCCCGTCCAGCTTTTCCGGCCTATACCGGGCCAGCGCAGGATCAATTTGGACGATCAAGCGGCCTTGTGTGGCAAAGCCAAAGTGCTGGTCCTCGAGATTGTGCAGGCTTCGGGTGAGCAAGCCTGCTCCGATCAGCAAAACGGTTGAGAGTGCAACCTGCAGAATCACCAAGGAGCTCTGAGCGAACGACGAGGCCTCGCGCGTCGAGCGGCCGGCGCCGCGCAGGGTCTCGGCAGGATCGGAACTTGACGCAATCCAGGCAGGCGCTACCCCGAACACAATGCCGGTGACCAGGGACAGAAGCAGTGCGAATCCCAGCACCGGCAATGACGGCCGCGCACTGATGGGGACGTATTGGGCCCCGCGAAAGGCGAGCAAGAGAATGGCATGTGTCCCAACGTAAGCCAGGTAGAGCCCGGCCGCCCCGCCGGCCACCGCGAGCAAAACGCTTTCAGTGAGCATCTGCCTGAACAGCCGACGCCGGGGCGCGCCCAAGGCCAGCCGGACAGCGGTCTGCGAACGGTTAGCCACCCCGCGGGCGAGCAGTAAATTGGCGAGGTTAGCGCAGGCAATCAGCAGGACCAGGCCCGAGAGCGTCTCAAGCAGGCGTAGACCGGCGGCGTAGTCCTCTTGCATCTTATTTACACCGCTGCCTGCGGACGTGAGACGGATGTGCTGCCGAGCTATTTCTTCCCGATATTGCTCCACCAAGGCCCTGTTGCTGCGCTGCTCCGGCGAGGCTTGCGCGTAACCTGTCGACCAGAGCCACTGTTGAAGCTCGGCCGTTAGGTGAGACTGGACCTGTAAGGGTTGAACGTCGGGCCTCAATCTTCCCATCAGGTAGAGCCATTCGACATCGTCGCGATTTAGGCGGTTGTGCAGCCGGTTCAGCAGCGGATCGGTAGCCAGGGGAAGCCAGAAATCGGGCGGATCGCTACGCAGTGTGTCGCCGTAAAACGCGGGCGGCGCTATGCCCACCACCGTGTAAGGCACGCCGTTGATTGTGAAGCTGGCGCCGATCACCGAAGGGTCGCTGCCAAACTGCCGCTGCCAGGTATGGTAATTCATTACTGCCGCAGGCAGGGCGCCGGGGCTGTCGTCGCCCGGCATCAGGGCGCGTCCGGCGAACGCGCTGACGCCGAACATGGTGAAGTAATTGCCGGAGAC
>JBKQKT010000119.1:0-13355 GCA_052147365.1 Candidatus Korobacteraceae bacterium
TCTGAGACTGCGTTCTCTTCAAACCCGCAATCCGCAGAGGCTTGCGGAGTGAAATCTGCTATATCTTCTTCGCCTTCTTCGCCGAACTCCTCGGGTAAAAACTCGATATCTTGCTGCAGACCGACCCGCGTGGGCGATACAACGTCCGCGACAGACGTTTCTTCCACCCTTTCGCGGAAGGTGCCAAGGTGCATCGCACGCGCGTCGTCCATCAGCTCTTTAAAGCTCTTTAGCGCTGTCAAGGCACGGCCGGAGAGTAACTGGCGCTCAAGGGTCTGCTTAATGGCGCTCCAAAGGGAAAGCCCGGTCTCCAGGGCGATGCGTTCCAAGGTCTCCATGGTCGTCTTGCCGATGCCACGCGTGGGAGTGTTGATGATCCGCTGCACAGCGATTGAGTCATCGGGATTGTGGATGACTTTGAGATACGAGATCATGTCCTTGATCTCGGCGCGCTCATAGAAGCTGAAGCCGCCCACGACGTGATACTTCATCTGGTAGCGGCGCATGGCTTCTTCAAACAGCCGCGACTGTGAATTCGTTCGGTATAGGACGGCGGCGCGCGGCGGCTCTCCGTTCTCACCGTGCGCCTGGCTCAAATAGCGAGCGATGAAGTCCGCGGCAAACAACGCTTCGTTCTCGCCGTCCGGCGCTTCGTAATAGCCCAGCTGGGCGCCCCCGCTGCGGCTGGTCCACAGAGTCTTGCCCTTGCGTCTGAGATTGCGGGACACAACCGACGAAGCCGCCTGCAGGATGTTCTGCGTGGAGCGGTAATTCTGTTCCAGCCGGATGATGCGTGCCTCAGGAAAGTCCTGCTCGAACTCCAGAATGTTGCGGATGTCGGCGCCGCGCCAGGAGTAGATGCTCTGGTCCTCATCGCCCACGGCGCACACATTGTGCTCGCTGCCTGCGAGCATGCGCATCAGCTCGTACTGGGGGCGGTTGGTGTCCTGGTACTCATCCACCAGGAGGTAGCGGTAGCGGCGATTGTAGCGCTCGCGGGTCTCTCCCGAGGCCTTCAGCAGCCGCACGGTAAACAGCAGCAGATCGTCGAAGTCGAGCGCGTTCGACCGCGCCAGCTCCTGTTTGTACACCTCATAAATGTGGGCAACGCGCTCCGTCTTGGGGTCCCCCGATTGCAGATAAACTTCCTGCGGATCGAGCATGTGGTTCTTCGCCCAGGAAATACGCGACAGCACGCTGCGCGGCGTGGTTTGTTTGTCGTCGACGCCTAGACGGCGCATGGCCGCCTTTACGAGGTTCTGCTGGTCGGCCTCATCGTAGATAACGAAGTCCTTTCGATAGCCTTTTCCGGCAATCTGCAACGCTTCGATGTCGCGGCGCAAGACGCGAACGCAAAAGGAGTGAAACGTCGAGATAAGCGGCTTCGTCACCGAGCGGGTGCCCACCAGCGACTGGACGCGGCCGGCCATTTCCCCTGCCGCCTTGTTGGTAAAGGTCATTGCCAGGATCGAGTCCGGCTGCACGCCCATAGCGTCAATCAGGTGTGCGATGCGATAAGTGATGACACGGGTCTTGCCGCTGCCGGCCCCGGCAAGAATGAGCACGGGGCCGTCCACGGCCTCAACGGCTTCGCGCTGTTGCGGATTTAGATTGTTCAGATACGACGGCAACGCGGAGATGCTCACAATCAGTTGGGTTTGCCGCTGGCCACCGGGGCTTCCATGGCGCGGCGCGCCTTGCATTCGGAGCAGGGGCAATGTTCGCGAAGGAACTCCCAAGAATAGATGCCGTGCTGATGCCCGTCGTTCCAAGTGAAGCGGATGGCATACTTGCCCACCGGTTCAACCTGGGTGGGCCGCGCGGCCGCCTTGAACATGGGGAGTGCCCCGGCGATGGGCTTCAGCGGATCACCTGGCTGGCGGCCGTCCTTTCCGCGCTCCTCATTACAAAGGGCACACGGGCAGGCGTCGCGCAGGAAGGGAAAGCTATAGATACTCTGATGGCCATCCTTCCACTCGATTTCCATACCAGTGCCGGTAGACACATTGACTTTGACGGACTTGGGATCTGCGGTGACCATGATGACTGGCTCGCGAGTGCAAGCCTACTTCTAGTATCGCAGAAAATGGCAGGACACTGTTCGGCTGTCAACCTGCTCTGGCCTGCCCTCGAATTGGAGATTTGCGAAGTCCCGACCAGGTTTCCGAGATCACGATGGAATCTCCGGGATTGTGCGGGTCGTACCTCACGGAAGACGGCAAACCGAGCCGGCAGGAATAAAGATCAATGAACTGTCGCAGGTGAGTGACATCCTGCGATGCCTCGTAAGTCACGCCCGCCACGTCGTAGGTATAGATGAGCAGGATCATTTGGCGTTCGGTTTCGTCGTCCTCCAGCTCCAGGACGTCAATCACGTTGCCATCGATGATGCGTCCGCCACGCGTGAGCTGGGTCCGCCGCTCTCGTCCAACTTGCTCATCCGCCTTTTTGTTCTTGCGCGAGAGCAGGGCATAACCAATGATGGCTGCAACAGCACCGAAAGCAAAGATGGGATAAAGGCGAACTGAATTCATATCAAGACCCAGCCGCAGTCAGTTCGATGCATGCTAGTCGAGGTTAACTACAGAATTTGTGAGCCTGCCGACGCCCTCGACACTGACCTCGACCGCATCGCCAGGCTGCAGCGGACCGACACCCGCCGGAGTTCCGGTCGCTATCAAGTCCCCAGGCTCGAGTGTCATAACCTGCGAAATAAATCGAATAAGCAGGTCTAGAGGAAATATGAAATCGGCCGTGGTCCCATTCTGCCGGAGCTGGCCGTTGACACGGGTCTGAACAGCAACGCCTTTCCACGGATCAAGTCCATCGGCGACAACCGGCCCGACAGGACAGAATGTGTCGAAGCCTTTGGCACGCGACCATTGTCCGTCTTTTTCCTGTAAGTCGCGTGCGGTCACGTCGTTGATGCAGGTATACCCCAAAATATATGGCCGTACATCGTCCTGCTCCCCCAACCGATAACTGCGCCTTCCTATCACAACTCCCAACTCGCCCTCGTAGTCCACGCGCTGCGAGAGAGCAGTCGGTCTCCGAATCTCGGCGCTCGGGCTTGCTATCGAAGACGGCGGCTTTAAGAAGATCAAGGGCTCGGTGGGAATTGCATGATGTAACTCCTTCGCGTGCTCGCGGTAGTTCCGTCCTACGCAAACGATCTTGGAAGGCTCTGCGGGAGCAAGCAGACGAACTGAGCTCAGAGATATTTCGGCATTCTCTCCACGTTGGAAGTCAGCGAACGATACTGGAGCGGCTGCCAGCGTTCGCGTAATCGTTGCTTCGCCACCCACGCTTTCGATCAACCCGTAGCGGAAGCCGTTCTGGTGTTGAAATCGACAATATGACATACAAATCCTCGTTGGATAATTACCACTTATCAGGCACCATTTCACTCGCCTCGGCGGAACGCGGGCTCTCATTGCCGCGCAAATCCACGGCAGAGACGGAATAGGTGTACTTCTTGCCGAGCTTAACATTCTCGTCGCGGAACGACGGGATTTGGAGCAACTGCCGGTTGAGCTTTTCCCATGTACCCGCGTTGGAACGCCGGAAAATGTTATAACCTGCCAGATCACCCTCCAGATTCGGGGCCCAGGAGACGTCGATAAAGGGCTTTTGCCCAACGCTGGAAAAAACCGCCTGCAGGCCGACCGGCTGCACCGGGGGATAGATGTCGCGGGTGAAGACCTCCACGCCATTTGAGCTGTCCCCTGGAACAGAGGCGCTCATACCATGCGATTGGACTTGGGTCATCGTGATGATGCGGTATTCATATTTCGTCTCCCATGCAGATGTCTTGTCCAGATAAAATCCTGGCGCTGTCGGCGCCACGTCACCAATCACAATGTAGGCAGGACTGCCAACCGGCCTGCGCTCAATTTGATAATGGTAGGTCAACCCTTGCGGCGCAGCGGGAGGCGTCGGGCCGAGCCACGATACGGTCACTCCTTCACCACTGACCTGGGCAGATAACTCCTCTGGTGGAGGAAGAGTCGGTGCCACCGGAATGAACACCTGATTGGACAGTCCGGCACTGCGTCCTTTGGAATTCATCTCCTCGACGGCGTAGGTCACAAAGCCCGCAGGATTCTGCATTCCCAAGTTTGGCGGCAGCATATCCACGTATTGCATGCGTACAGCCTCCGGCTGTTGCTGTCCCTTCTGCTTGGGCTGCGCCTGAGGCTTGGGGGTGGGTACTTCACCTACAACGGCACACGCGCTCATCAGAGTAACGCCTTCTTGCCGGCAGATCCGAGTCTCCGGAATGCGCTTGACGAGCGTGCGGTCCGTGTTCTTGCGAGGCAGGGTCCAGTCGAGTTCTACCCGGTTGCCCGCTCGCGTTGCGGTTAAGTCCTCGACCGGACGGGCCAACTGCAGTGAGGGCAACTGTGGCGCCCCGGGAGTGCCGCACCCGGAGAGTCCAGCAACGGCGAGAACACTCACGACAAGCCAAAGCCGCAGTCTCATGGAAACTAACAGAGTAGCAAATCGGAAGGGAATCCCAGTCAGCGTCATTCAATTTCCCCACCTGACGTGCGCGGTCGGGCGCCGTAATCTGCTCTCTGCCCAGAACTGACTGCGCCAAATCGGGCTCTCGTGTCAGAATTGAAAGGATGTTTGCCCGCAAAATAGGGGTCGAATACGAAGAAGCAGGGCAGCGCCATGCCTGTCCGCAGAAGTGGCTGGACAGTTTCAGCATGCGCAATTTCACGAACGATCAAGTCTTCGACGACACCATTCCCACTGGCGAGGGCCGGATGGAAATTGGCGCGCGTGTACCGCTACAGCGCCTTCGCGTTTCTATGGAGGACTGGTTTCGGCGCAAAAGCTATCTTCCGAAAGATGCAGTCCTGGTCCTCGAAGAGCGGCACACTGGATGGTGAGTTATCCAATTGGCGCGCCGGGACCTGTGAGGCTAGGGCGCGTTGGATCACAAGCAGCCGCTTTCCTGTCAGAGTCTTCCGGCCTCTTCCTGAATCCGTTTCCATGCCTGCTCGACGTGGCGCTGCATTGTGTTGGTTTGGCCAACGCAGAACCGCAGCGTCAGCCGATCCTTGAGTCGTGTGTGCGTCAGGTATAGGTCGCCGCTCTGGTTCAAGCGATCCATCAAGCGCCGGTTGCTCTCGTCTCCGCCGCGATGGCGGAAGCACACTAAGTTCAGCGGGATCGGGGCCGCCAACTCGAATCGATCGTCCCGTTTCACCCACTCGGCAAACTGCTGCGCCATCTCGATGTGCCGCCGCACGTGATACCGCAGTCCTTCCACACCATAATGGCGAATGACAAACCATAGCTTGAGCGAACGGAAGCGGCGGCCAAGAGGGATATGCCAGTCGCGGTAGTCGAATACCTCGCCGGATTCCGTGGCAGTGTTACGTAAGTATTCCGGCAGGATGCTCAACGTATCGATGAGTGTCTTCCGGTCGGCAACATAGAAACAGTTGCAATCGAAATTGGTAAACATCCACTTATGCGGGTTGAAGGTGTAGCTGTCGGCAAGTTCTAATCCGTCCTGAATATAACGAAACTCCGGACAAAGCGCTGCTGTACCCGACATAGCCGCATCCACATGGAACCAGATATCTTCTTCACGGCAGATTACTCCGATGGCGGGCAACGGATCGATCGCGTTGGAAGAAGTTGTACCCACCGTTGCGGAGACAAAGAATGGAACCAACCCCGAACTGCGATCCTTTTCGATTTGCGTCTTTAGAACGTCGCTTCGCATGGCAAAACCATCGTCCACTTCCACCAACCGCAGATTGTCTAAGCCAATTCCCGCAACCATGGCGGCCTTTTCCACCGAAGAATGGGCTTGGTTCGAGGTGTAAGCGACAAGGCTTCTATTGCAACCGCGACGGTTCGTCAGATAGTTTGTAGCGCGTTCGCGCGCGGCAAGCATCGCGCAAAGTGAGGAACTCGAGGCCGTATCCTGGATTACGCCGCCGCCTGCGGAGGTAGATAGAAACTTCTGCGGTAGTCCGAGCATCGGTACAAGCCAGTCAAGGACGCGGGTCTCCAATTCGGTGCAGGCGGGACTAGTTGCCCATAGCATTCCCTGCACCCCAAGCGCAGATGAAAGTAGGTCGCCTAGAATAGCTGGGCCCGAAGCATTGGCGGGAAAGTAGGCGAAGAAGTTGGGAGATTGCCAGTGCGTAACCCCGGGCAGGATTAGCTCGTCGATGTCCTTCAGCAACGTTTCAAAAGCTTCGCCATGATGGGGAGCGCCATGAGGAAGCGCCTTCCGAATTTCTCCCGGTTTTACCTGAGAAAGAACAGGGAGAGTCTCGATACGTTCGTAGTAGTCGGCAACCCAATCCACAACAGCACGTCCATACTTGCGAAATAGTTGTGGCGCCATGTGATACGTTTTATCGTCTGGCAAAACGGCCTCCATTGTCTGTATTGTCGCGGGAAAGACCTAATTCGAATAGCTAGAGCCAGGAGTGGCAAGTTATTCTATCTTAACGACGCGGTCAGGAGGCCCGAAACTTCACTTTTTCGGCTAGTGTCTGTCCTAACTTAGGTGCCACCTAGCCCACCACCTCGCGGTTAATATCTTTAGGAGCTAAGTTCGTGAATTAAAGGTTTAGCATGATTTCGAACTTACTGCTACACTACCCGCTAGTGTCCAACCTTTGAAAGGAGAAGCATGGATATTCAGAACATACTCGGAGACCTTAGGGCAGAGCGGGAGCGCATTGAAAGGGCCATTGCTGCTTTAGAAGGACTTGGCTCGGGCCGTCGGCGGGGGAGACCTGTAGGCAGTAAGAATGTCGCCAAGAACCCGCGGCGCCACATGAGTGCCGCTGCGCGCAAGCGGATCTCCGAGATGATGAAGCAGCGCTGGGCCGAACGCAAGAAGAAAGCGAAGTCTTTGTAAGATCGCCGCCGTCGCTTGTAGCGCAGTGATAGTAAGGAGATGCCTCTCATTGCAGAGCGGCATCTCTATTTGGCTCCTGCATCGACAATTTCCCAAGACCTGAACGTGCACTGCCTGCCCCCGAGAAGATCGCGGCTGTGTGCAGCCTGATCCTGCACGTCAACCAGCATCGCGACGTGGGTAGGCAGTCTAGAAACTGCTGGTCAGGCCCACGCCTGCACTTCTCGCTCCCACATTTCTAATGATGGCGATAGGCCGCTCTTGCGAAACCAATTGGCGCGGAATTGCATAGCGCTTTGGACCCCGTTTTCGCACCAGCAGCAGTCGGATGCGTTCCAGCAGTTCCATGGGAGCCAGCTCGCCTTTTGGTAGCCAGCAATCAGCCATATGCTCTTCGGTGCAGGCTGTCACAGAGCCAGAGAACAGCAAAGCTGGAGTATAGGGAGAAATAGCTTTGAGCCGATCGATCAGTTTTGCGCCACTCATTTTGGGCATCATCAAATCGGTGATCACCAAATCGATTCCGCCGCAGCGCATGAATTCTATGGCACGCTCCGGATCAGCGCAGGTTAGGACTCGGTAGCCCCGCGTCTCCAGCAAAACTTTTCGGATGGAGAGAGAGTGTTCGTCATCATCAACGCAGAGGATGGTGCGTTTTGGTTTCATGGACCTTCCATATCGCCTTCCCGGAGAGCCTGCGCGGCCGCGGCTGAGCAAACCTGTTAAGTCAGGCGCGTCGGCAGTCACGGAGCGGCTTCGTTTGAATTTTTCCCCGCCAGAGCAAGCAGCGTATCCGGATAGTACGACCACCGCGTAGACCTGCCAAGTACCGCAATGGTTAAATCGGCAGATTTTTTTGTTGTGCTGAAGGGGAACGAAACAGCACTATACGCGGTGAAGAAGATTTCTCGCTATCGATGGAAAGCTCCGACTGGGGCGGCTTTGGAGGGTGCACAGGATATCCGCAGAAAATTCACATCGTTACTTCGCCGTTAATCACCTGCACCACGTTACCGCCGACACGCACATTAGTGATCGTGTCGCCTGAACTTGCCGCGCGGATGTATATCCAACTTGGACGCCGCGTTTCCATCCCCTGCTCGATCAGTCCCTGCTGCTCAGCTGGAAGTGCACCGCATTTAACCGCCCACGCCGCGCAGCATCCGGCGGCTGATCCGGTGGCGGGATCTTCCCCGTTATAGAAGATCATGCGCGCGTGCAGCGTTGCTTTCGGGTCCACTGTCTCCCGGCAGACAAAGTAAAAAAACGCAGGTCTGTCTATCGTCGCCAGATACGGCGCCATCTGGTGCCAACTGATATTGAGCCTCTGCAAGGTGGCCAACGAACGGAATGGGACCATGGTGAACGGCATTCCAGTGGAGACAGTCTGAAGCGGCAAATTCTCATCCAACTCTGAGACCGGAAGACCAAGCACCTTGGCCACTTCAGCATGCGAGTGCATGCGCCCGAATTGCGGCTCTGCCTGGCGCATCTCACCGAACATCAAGCCGTCGCGCTGCTCGAAGCGCACCGGGATTCCTCCAGCCTTCAGGTCGAGAACGATTTCGTCTTCCGCTACCTGTTGCCGCAGGTACCATGCTGTGCCGAGCGTTGGATGTCCCGCGAATGGCAGTTCTTCATTCACGGTGAAGATTCGGACTTTATGGCCTTCACGCTGCTCGACGTCGACTTCGCGGGGCACAATGAACGTAGTCTCCGAAAGGTTCGTCTCGCGCGCTATTTTCTGCATCTCGTCATCACTCAAGCCCCGGGCATCTGAGAAAACCGCTAGCTGATTGCCCTCGAGCACACGGCTGGTAAAAACATCGAGCTGAACGAAATGAAACTTACGCGAGGACATACGATGCTCAAATATCCTGAAGGAATGAGATTACCGGAGACTCTCCGGCGCTCACACACTAACAGATTGCCGACTGCCTCCTTGGGCTTCGAATTTTCAGTGCTGGCATCCAAATCTCATCTCCGCAACACGTCGCGGAGCATGGCGACGCCGAATGAGCGATTGCTGTTTTCAAGAAAGCCGCAGAGAAAAGTGGTCTTCCAGAGCTTGAGGAGGAAGGCGCTATACTCATTCAGCCATAGCGGAAGCGAAGGGGGTCCGGTGACTCTCCCGGTCTTCAAAACCGGCGATTGGCGCCTTGCGGTGTCAATGGTGCGTTCGACTCGCACACGCTTCCGCCAAGTAATTTGGTGACTTCGTAGGCGGTGTGAACTTGGACCGGCCTGGCGAGGTTTCAGTCTGTGACATCCCGAACCTGAAGCGGGTGGCTGATTCGAGTTAACTTCGCAAGGGAGCCACGGCGTCTCCCCTCGGGCGATTGCTATTCACGCGGGGACCGGCTTCACGTCATCCAACAGGAAGAACAGTCCTTCCGCCCACGTCGGATGGATGTACACCCCTCCCTTCAGCAGCGTATAGGGAACATCAGCGAGCATCAGGGTGTAAAGAACATGGACGGTCTCACCTCCGTCGCCAGACAAAATCGTAGCCCCCAGAATGCGATCATTGCTGGCATCCACAATGATCTTCATGAGCCCGGCGGTTTCATCGCGCTCGTAAGCTCGCGCCACCTTCGACATCGGGACCTTACCAATCTTCAGCTTATATCCCTTGGCCCGGGCTTCCTTTTCGGTCATGCCGACGCCGCCCAACTGCGGATCGGTGAAAACGCAATAGGGAACGATGCGTTTATCGATGGTGAGATTCTTGCCGTTGATGAGGTTGGCGTAAGCGATTTGAAAGTCGTTGTAAGAAATGTGAGTGAAGGCAGGTCCGCCTTTCACGTCCCCCAGGGCCCAGATGCCAGAAACACTGGTTTCGAGCTTGCTGTTGACCTTGATTGAGCCGTCTTTGTTGGTTGCAACTCCGGCTTTGTCGAGGCCCAGGCCGTCGGTGTTGGGGCGCCTCCCGGTCGCAACCAGCAGATGCGAGCCAGTCACAGTGGAGGTGCCGCTGGGTTGCTCGAGGGTCAGCGAGATGGCACTGTCCTTTTTCTCGACCCGGGTTGTGCGCGCGCTGAGCATAAACCGAATGCCCTCCGCATCGAGCGCGCGCTGCAACTCCGCCGCGACCTCCGGGTCCTCTCGTGGGCAGATTTGGCTGTTCCTCTGGATCACGGTTACACGGCTGCCAAAGCGAGAAAACATCTGCCCGAATTCGAGTCCTATATAACCGCCGCCGAGCACCAGTAGGTGCTTCGGCACCTCCGTTAATTCCATGATGGTTTCGTTGGTCAGGTAACCGATCGCGTCCAAGCCAGGAATCGCTGGAATGCGGGCGCGCCCGCCGGTGTCGATGAAGATGTGCTCCCCCTCAAGCATTTCATCCCCGACTTTTATTTGTTTCGGGCCGGCGAACTGAGCCACCCCGCGATAGAGCCGTGGGTTGGAGCGCTCATCGAAGCCTTTCTGTTGGCGGTCGCGGCGGCTTTGCACAAGCTGGTTCTTTTGGGCAACGATCTTCGCTAGGTCGGCGCTCACTTCGCGCGCCACGACACCCCAGCGCGCAGCATTGCGCGCATAGTGAGCGACCTGGGCGCGATGGACCATGGTCTTGGTCGGAGTACAACCGGTGTTAATACAGGTGCCCCCCAGATTGCCCCTCTCGATGATGGCGACGATCCATCCATGGTCGGCAAGGGCATACGACAGCGGAGCTCCGGCCTGCCCGGTTCCGATGATGATTGCGTCGTACTTCATGGTGCGAGCCTTTCCTTTTGGGCTTTGGAGAAGAGCGCCTATCGAGGAGATACGATAAAGTAGGCCAGCCCTATCGCGACCAGGTCTTCGGGTATAGCGATGAAAATGTCCTTCACCTTGAGGCCATTTACTAACCGCTTGCGGGCTTCGTACCCTCCGTAGGTGCCGATCACAGCGCCGACTACGCCCAACACGGCCCCAACCAGCAACGAAAGGCCGCCGGATACGCAAATACAGGCGCCAGACAGCGCCCCCATGATGAGGCGCGCAATGAACTGCATCGGCACCGTTCGCGCCGGGGTCGAGGGCAGCTGGTCTGTGACGTACTCAACAATCGCCAGCAGTGTGAAGATCACAACTGTGGCCATGGATCCCATGAAGGCCAACGGAGTGCCTTCCAGGTGCAGCCATCCCAGGGGGGCAGCCCAACTCACCAGAGCGGGCGCCGTGAACGTCCGCAGTCCAACAGCGATCCCAATGCCTACTGCAAGAACGACAGTATTCATGTGAGCTCCTTCCTGAGGCGAAATCGGCAGGGATTGGATGCCGGGATTGCTTACGAGGACGCTGCCCTCAGTATTTCCGGCTCAATTGTGGCTGGGCAATGGACAAGCCTCACCCCAACTAGGATAATGCTCCTACGCGCTGCTTGGTAGCCGATACGCATCGATACCCAGCTCCGGGAAATAACTCAAATGTTTCTGAAGCCTTTCGTTATTAATTCTCACGGCCGCATTGTCTTCCCCGGCAACTTTTTTCCTGAGTTGGACTTCAGGGTATTTAAGACGCTTAAGCAATTTGCCGCGGTCATCAGGCGCGATTTCGGGGAGAAAGCTCCGACGGACGTGGAGATTGCCGGGCGCGTGCAGGCCGGTGAATACAAGAGCCGGTATGAGCTGTGCCGCGACCTGGTGTTGAACCGCTTCTGGGTGAATCGCTACACCCTGACGATGTACGAGAAACGGCCCACCCGGTGGGGCGACCTCCCGCGGCAGCGCGACGATATTTTCCTGCCGGTGTATAAGCCGCGGGATGTGTCCGCCATCACAACCGCGATTGAAGCTGGTTATCACGCTCTACCCTCGTCGTGGGACGAAGAACTGGAAGACCGCAGTTTCGCGATTCTGCTCCATGTTTATAAAAACGCGCTTAGCTCTGGGGGAGAACTCCGGCCCGTCCGCCCTACGGTGGCCGAGGCGCTGGCTGATCCTGCGAACCGGACCCGCCACTTGTTAACGTATGACCCTGATTATCTGCGCTATAGCTATGAGGACGTAATCGACTGCCTGCATCCCGTGCCCGAGCTAGAGGCATTAATGCGACAGTGCATGATCCTGCACAACCAATATCCTTGGAACCCATCGACGAGCACGCAAACTCAGCTCAGCGAACTGAAGAACGACGATTACGTGGTGGCATTTCACCCGCGCAACGAAGATGTGCTTCGTTTTATCCAGCGGGTAAAGCAGGACGAAAATTGGGGTCCCCGGGTTCGTCCGAATCGGATGATTCGGCCCGACACTCTGGCTCTGAGTCAGCCCATCAAGCCGTATCCTGCGGTCGAGGTAAATAAGAAATTCAAAGTTCTACCGCGATTTGAGGCGATCGCCGTCTATGAGGGCGAGATCACCTGCACGAACGCGGACCTCATCCGCAACCACGCCTACTGCTGGTCGCGCATGAGCGCCGCAGAAATCAGCGAGAAAACCGGTATCGAGGAGCGGCGGTACACCCAGTTGCCGCTTGAGGACATGGCCTTGCTTGCGGCCAAGAAGGCCCTGGCGAAGTCCGGCCGGCGTCCCGCGGAGATCGGCGCCGTCCTGCTTTGCACCTGCACCAGTACTAAGCTCATTCCATCGATTGCCACCTGGCTTTCGGGTGAACTCGGCCTCATGCAGACGCATACTTCGTGCGATATCGTCGCCGCGTGTGCTGGTATGCCCTATGGCCTCGCGGAGGCGGTACGCCTGCTGCAGGAGATCGAGCGGCCGGTACTACTGGTTTGCGCGGAGAAGTTCTCGGACAAGATCGGAACGGTGCGCACCTCCCGCATGATCTTCGGTGACGGCGCAGCCGCCGTGATAGTTGGGCCCGCACCGGAAGGAACTCCTTCTGACATCGATTTCTTCCAGACGTATGCCAGCGGGCCATGGTCGGAGGTGAACTCCATCATCTGGCCCAATCCGGAGTTCGACAACAACATCACCGTGTACGGGCCGGAGGTGAAGGCCCTGGTGACTCGCTATCTGAAGGAGATGATGGGCGAGCTGACGCAGCTCCCGAACCCCAACGGTGGCGAGGGCGCACTCATCGACGCCATCGAGCTGGTAGTTCCGCATCAGGCCAACAAGAACATGGTGCTTACGCTGGCCGAGGCGGCTGGAATCCCGGGTGACCGGATTTTCTTCAATATCGAACGGGTTGGCAACACCTCGTCCGCGAGTATTCTCATGGCCGTGCATGATGCCGTCCGCGAGGGAAGAATTGACCGTCCCATGCGGGTTTTCGCTCCCGGGTTCGGTGCGGGCGCAGTTGGGGGCTACGTGGTTATGCGGATCGATCCCGCGATTGTAAGCTGCAATTCGGAAGACAGGAGTTTAGAAATGGCAAACGTCGCAGCTGGAGATGGAAACTACCAACCGACTTCGCTCGCCGGTAAGGTCGCACTGGTGACCGGCGCCTCGCGCGGCATTGGACGGGCGATCGCGCTGGAGCTCGCACGCCGCGGGGCGAACGT
>JBKQKT010000120.1:0-3885 GCA_052147365.1 Candidatus Korobacteraceae bacterium
ATCAACTGCACGAACGGCCAATCACGGTGCACATTCCACAGCAGGTTCGGCAAGCAAATCAGCAACGCGATCCCGCCGGCAATCCAAATCCACTTGCTCGCAAACGCCTTGCGTTGTGGCGTGAGTAGCAACCCGACCACAATGCCCAGACCAAACACCGCCATCGAATATTTGTTCTGCATGCCGAGGCCCGCCAGCACACCGAACCACACCCACAACTTCTGATTGCCGGTCTGGATGATGCGGATAACCACCGACGCGCAGCCCATCCAGAAGAGAGTCTCGAAATCGTTAGTCCCGAGCAGGTGGCCGTTAATTACGAAAACGGCGGAGACCGCCATTGCCAAAGCCGACAGCGCCATCCCGAAGCGCCGTCCGCCGAACTGCCAGGCCTGATATGCAGTGAGCGCGATCGCCCCGCATCCCGCAATGGCCGGTATGAGTCGGATGACGAACAGGGACGGCCCAAACAGTGTGATGAATACCCGGGTCAGGAACGGGATAAACGGTGGCATGTCCACGTAGCCCCAGTCCAGATAACGGGCGCAAGCGATGTAGTACATCTCGTCGCGAAAAATGCCGTAGCGGTTGGCCGTCAGCAGATGCAGCAGAAGTCGCGCCGCAATGATTAAGGCGACCACGGCAAACCCTGCGCTATACCAGCGGGTCTCGCTTTGGCGATTACTCGATTGCGTCAAGTCGCGGGCCGCGGATGCCATGAAGCCCCCCTGGGATGGAAATACCGCCGCCTAGAATCATACGGAATCAGCGCAGTGTTGGTTTCAGCACTTCACCCTGCAACTCGACAAGCCCCGCAGGAGTACTGGAGATCTGTCGCTCTCGTCCCTACACCCACGTTGGTGGTGGTACATGTACTTTCGTAACTTGACCGTGGTGGGCCCGGCGGTACAATGGCCCCAAGAGGCTTAGTGTCTCTGCCCTCAGTGGAAGGAGAAGGATGTCCGCCGAGGGCGTGATCTTTGAAAATTTGAGCTGGCCAATTTCCGGGTCGTGAGGGTCTAGAAGTTTTTGCTCTTTTATTGACCTATCGGTTAACGCTGTTTCTTTGCGAGACCTAAGATGGAAGGGTTTTCGGCGCCTAAGTGCTTTGAATGGAGCATTTTTGCTATAACTCTTTTCGATGGAATATTTTACAGCGGAGGATTTTTTCTTGTCCTTTATTTTTAATATTTTGCGCAGATAGGGGGGAGGGGAGGGTAACAAGGTTATTTCTGCTGCGGTTCCAAGAAATGGGAAGAGCAATCAGTAACGATCGAAAGTACTGGATAGTTAATAGCGAGCGCTCGAAGAATGAGGTGGTGCTCCTGGCTAAGTGCCAAGTGCTATCCCGGCGCGCACAATCGCTCTTGCTTGCTCTGCCGACTCGAAGATGTACGCTTCCATCCCAAGTTCGCGCGCAGCCTCCACGTTGTTGGGACGGTCGTCGAAGAAGAGCGTCCGCTGCGCCTCGCAGCCGAGAGCATCGAGACAAACGCGGTAGATGCTTGGGTCGGGCTTCACCATGCCTAGTTCGCACGACCAGATTTTGACTTCGAATTCGTCAAGCCATTCGAACTCGCGTTGGACATAAGCCAGCAGGTCGTGCGGCATGTTGGAGAGGATTGCAATGCGCACACCGAGCGCTTTGATTTCGCGCGCCAGCGCCAGCGCTTCCTGATTGACGCGCAGCCACATGAGCGTTTCCATCTCCACGATGCGCTCTACCTGCGCGGGCTGCAGCGTGACGCCAGCCGCGTCCGAAAAGGCTTGCCAGTGCTGGTGGAAGTTAGCGCGGCCGCAGTCGTATTCATGACGGGTGGCGGAATAAATCTCGAAGAAGGGCGGCTCGTTGACGCCGACCAGTGCTGCGAATTGCTGGAGTTCGTCGTGGGAAGGCGCAATGCTGAGTACGCGGCCATAGTCAAAGATGACAACATCCCAGCGATTTCTTGGCATCAGTTCATTTCTAACATGGCGAGACGAACTCAGGTCGCACGCAGCAGCATGAGGGTGACGTCATCGTGCTGCGGAGCTGTGCCGACAAAGCGGTCGAGGTCCAGCATGATGGCGCTCAACAGCGTGGACGGTGGCACCGCCGTATTGGCATGCAGCATGGTCAGCAGGCGAATTTCTTCGTATTCTTCCCCGCGATCATTCTCGGCCTCGATGACGCCGTCAGTGAAGATGACCAGCCAGTCGCCGCTCTGCAGCGTGACCGTTCCCGACTCGTAGGCCGCATCTTCCTGAATGCCAAGCGGAATGCCTCCCGCCTCCAGGCGCTCAATGGCTCCGTTTTGGCGGCGCAGGATCGGCGCGTTGTGTCCGGCATTGACGTAGGTCACCCTGCAGGACGCGGGATCATATTCGGCGAGGAAGGTGGTGGTGAAGCGGCGCCCGTTCTGGCTATTGCTGCAAGCGTAGGTGTTCATGCGGCCGACCAGTTCCGTGAGCGTGCCTGACATCGCGCTGAGGGTTTTCAGGCTGGCCTGAAAAGTCGCCATCAGCATCGCGGCGGGAATGCTCTTGCCCGCCACATCAGCAATGGCAATCAGGATGGTGCCGCTGGGCGAATCGGAGGATGTACGCGGAAAGACATCGTAGTAGTCGCCAGCCACGGTGTTGGCCGGGCGCGTGGCAAACGCGATCTCTAAGCCTGGAACCTGCGGCGGATTCGGGGGCAGCAGCCAGGCCTGGATCTCCTTGGCGATTTGCAGGTCGCGTTTCATGACCACACGATCGCCGACCTCCAGAACCAGCAGCACGAGCATCAGCAGAGCGCCCCAGAAGTGGCCGTCGAAGGTGAGAATCTTGAGCCCGCCATCGCTGCTTTGCCACGACGCTTCGCCGCTCGGAGCGAGCATGAACACGAGCGCAACCAGCAGCAGCACGCGGCGCGCTGGAGTCAGCTTGAGGATGATTGCCCAGAAAAATTGGCCGGCAACGCCGAAGAAGTGCTTGGCTCTTCCAACTCCCGGCGTGCGCGTGGAATCAACTTCGCGCGCGTATAGCTGGTAGCCGGTCCGGGCGTCAGCCCGGAATTGCTTCCAGAGTTCGTTGAGCTGCATGCCTTCGGTGACGCGCTGCCAAAACTTTTCCATGCGAGTCATGATGGGCTCGACGCGCGCTGTGTAAGGGTCGCGCGGCGGGGGCAAAGGGCCGGCGGTCTGGGAAGGCGAACTCATGCAGGCGTAGCAGAATTATAGGCGAGGCTTGCGGTGTCGCACTGGCGACCAGGCAATCAAAATAATCACTGCCGGCGTTCCGGTTGGACCTGCTCATCCAGAAACGCCACGGATTGCACTCCGGAAACCTCGAAGCGCTTGCGACAGCGAACATTCTTGCAGGCGACGAGGTCGTCGCGGCGGACCATGTACGAACGGGCCTTGGCAAACTTGGCGCGATCGCGCTCATCGGCGCGGCCGGGCAACTGGCGCTTCTTGGTGCGGACAAACCAGCCCAGATCGTACTCGCCAGCTTGATGGCAGTGGGGGCAATTCAGGTTTGCCTTGCGGGTTTCTTGACGTTCGTCGTAGAAGTCGCGCTCTTCCATCACGTCCTCCGTTTGCCACTCGCCGAGTGGCGCCATCCGCCCACGAAATATTAGAACATAGTCAGGGCGCGGGTGGAGTTTTTAGCTTGACGCGCGGCGGGGTACAATCGCCGGGTTGGTATTGCCTCGGACGAGTGTCCGTTAAAGTCGAGGTCCCTATGGCGCTGTGGCAAAAAGGTGTGCGGATGGCTGTAGGCAAAATGCCCAAGGTCATCGATCCCACAACTCACGCTGTTCTCGACTACGCCGTTACCGGCTCATTTCTGCTCATGGGAATTCTTTTCTGGAAGCGCAACAAACGCGCGGCCGTAAGCTCGCTCCTCTGCGGAGGAGCG
>JBKQKT010000121.1:0-6674 GCA_052147365.1 Candidatus Korobacteraceae bacterium
GCCATGTTGAGCAGGCTCCGAGGAGTCTCGCGCACGATCTTGCTTCGGAGCGCTATGGCGGGGATTAGGATGAGCGCAGTCTCACAGAGGAAGAGGAGGCTCATCTTGTCGAACGCGAAAGCGGTGTGCAACTGTCCTCGCCAGATGAGGTCGCCGAAGCGAACAGCGATGAAAACGAAGCACATCCACGACAGCAGGCTCCCTAATTCCCTCAATATGTCCAGGTCAATCGGCCGCGAGTAGCGAAGAGAAGCCACGAGAAGAAGAAAGGTCACGAAACCCAGCCCGCACAGACATGCGGCCAGGAGATAGAGGAATGGCAGAAATGGCGTTTGCCAGAGAGGGTAGACCTTGTCGCCAGCCAGGAGCATCAGCCCGCCCAAAGAAGACTGGTGCATGAGCGGGAATACATACGCTCCAATGAGCATAAATGGATAGATTCGACGCAGAGGGCGGGCGCATAGGCGAAGAAACGCCTTGGTCGCATCGGTGCCCGTATAGTAGAACCGTTCCAGAACCAGAGGAAGGTTCTCGAAGGCCAGAAACACTGCGCAGTAGACTGGCATGCAAAAGCAAATCTCGAGCATTGCCGATTCGGTGTTCCAGCGCCATGGCATCACGATGCTATAAAAATTCCACGCACGCCCCACATCGAAGCCGAGAGCAATCAGGCCGGTCGCGTAGAAGAGGAAACCGCTCACCAGGGCGGTCCGCATGACCATGTGCAGCTTTTCCCGGTTGAAGACCCAGGCTGCCATGCCCACCGCCAGGGGGCCGGAGCCGAGGGCGGTCAGAGTCATGACATTGAAGGTCTTCCAGATTCCCCAGGCATAAGCATCGTTCATTCCAACGAATGGACCGAGAGGGGAGAAGAACCGCACTAAAGCCAGGGTCAAGCCGACTGCGGCGAGGGCGCCGAAAAATAGCAGTGTAGGTGTGATCACCGGCTCCCCAAAGATGGGAACGCCGCGCTGCCAGTGGTTGACAAGGGTTGCGCCCTCTTCGTCCTGGGTGCCCGTAGTTGTGTGATGTAGATTCTCTACAGACAGCAAATCAGTTAACTTCTTCCACAGGTTCATAGCTGATCCTCGAGGCCTGTTTCTTTCTCACGTCGGGGTCTCTCTGCCTCATGGCGATTCCAGTTTCGCTTGATTAGCGCACCCAGAAGTGCTCCCACTAGAATCGGCCCCGAAAGCCATTTGTAGATCACGGATGTCACCTTGGTTGCGTAGTGGCCCAGCGAGGTCGAGCTGAGTTTGGGAAGGCCAATCTTGTCGAATGGCACGCTGGACAGATAAAGCACCTGGGTTCCCCCAGCCTCATACTCTCCGTACACCCGGTTCTCGAAATACTTGTCCGGCGCGTCCGCGATGCGGTCCTTGGCTTTGGCCAATAGGTCCTCCCGCTTACCGAAGATGACAGCTCCCGTCGGGCACACCTCGGTGCAGGCAGGCTGCTCGCTCTGCGTCAGACGTTGGTCGAAGCAGAACTCGCACTTGACGATCTTCGGATTCCACCTGTCCCACTCGAACTTTGGAACATCGAACGGGCAGGCCACCTCGCAGTAGCGGCATCCGATGCAGAGCGAACTCTTCCACGTGACTGCGCCCCACCGGTTCTTTTTCAGGGCCCCAAATGGGCAGCCGGTTACGCAGGCGGGATCGAGACAGTGCATGCACTGCCTTTTGACGAAGGCGAATCCTGTGTCATTGGTCTCCCGGTAGAGCTTAATAATGTTTTTGGTCTTCGAGTTGAGATCCGCTGGGATGTCCCAGAGACCGGAGGCCAGCGATGTGTCGAACGGCACGCCGGCGGCCGTGTCCGGCGGCAAGCCATTGGCTTCGCTGCAGGCCGTCATGCAAGCCCTGCAGCCGGTGCAGAGGGTGTTGTCGTAAAGCATGGACACGGCGTCCGGCGGGGCCACGGGGTGCGCCGGGTGCTCCTCCGCAACCGCGGACGTTGCCAGCCCGCCGGCGACGGCACCACCAGCTCCGACAATTCCCAGGAGGAGCTGACGGCGGTTAATTGCACAGCTCATATGTGCTCCTTTGTAGTCGTAACCGGCACATCATCATGATTCGCGGGCCGCTCGCCTAACGCCTGTCTGCGAACCGTGGACGGCACTTCCAACCGACTACGCTCTCCGAACCACATGAGGCCAAAAAGTGCTCCCGGCGTTGACCCCGTAGTGCCCAGATAAACGTGAATGACCATAAAGAGAGAAATAAAGTAGCCAGTGTATGTATGGACAAGGGCCCACAAGCCGATGCCGGGCACACCAAACATTGCTTCGGGAAGTTGCCCGGGAAAGAGCAAGGCCCACCCGGTCACGGTCAGTATGGGAAAGAGGAGATACATCACCGCCAGATAGAACATCTTCTGGAGCGGGTTGAACTTGCGTTCTTCGCTGTGCGGGTAAGGATGGGGCGATCCAACAAAAATTCCCCACAAGTAGTAGCGGGTCTGCCACAGCAATCCCGGCTCGATATCGCCGGCCACGATTCGGTAGTAACGACCATTCCCGAGTCGCAAATTGCCGTAAAGGAACAGACAGTAGAACAGCGTCAAGAGTGCCCCGGCCGTGTTGTGAATTAGGACATCGCTTCGGAACCCCAGCGCGGGTCCAGGCTTGGAGTAATGCATGCTGAGTCCGGTAATAAGCAAGATCACGAAGAGCACCGCATTGCCCCAATGCCAGAAGCGAAGCCAAATAGGATACCCACCGAGATCGCGCCTCATGACCTCCTCCTTAAGAAACGGGCGAATAGCAACCGGCCTAGCCCATGAGCCGCAACTCCAAGGAACACGAGCACAGCCAGCCCTAAGGTTGTCCAGTCGAGCCACCTGTTTCGAATAGCCCCAGTCAGGTATGCGTTGTTGAACACCATGGAGTTCATCCATCCGTGTTCGGCACGTTCCTTCAGGGCCAGATGGGTATAGAGCTTGGTAGCCAGGAGCGAGTTTTTGCCGTGGCATGCTGCACAATCCCTGAGTGCCCCTGACTTTGGGAGAATGAGATGTATCGTCTGTTCTCCGCGAGGAGTGTGACAGGCAACGCACGCATTCTCCTGAATATGCAACTTCCAATGAGGAAATAAGCGATGCTTTTCAGCCAGCTTCTCCAAGGCGAGATTCGTGGCGGCTGGGGTGTCTCCAGCAGCATGGCATCCCAGGCAGCTTTTGTTAGCCACGAAACGGGCTTCAGAAGCATCCGCCATGCGGCTCGCCGGGATGAAGTAATGTGGCGAGTGGCAATTGGTGCAGCGAAATGCCGGATCGACCATCTTCACGTGAACGCTCGCCTGTACTCCCTGCGCGATCTTGTCGAAGTCGATGGTAGGGGAAACCACCATCCCGCTATGACAATCGATACAGTCGGGCATGGCAGCGCGGCTGCTGGTGTGAGGAAACTTGTTGAAACCTTCCGTGTGGCAGGAGTCGCAGTCCAGGGTGGCGTGTACGGAGTGGGAGAACTGCACGGGATCGATCGTGGTGTCCCTTGGCTGATGACACTCCATGCAGTGAGGCGCCTGGTCTGCTTTTTGAGCCACACTCGCGGGCGCAAACCATATTGCGCTGGCGAGAAGTAAAACGAACGTGCCAACAGCTCTCATGGCTGGCTCTTTGGGTTCTTCTCCGCGCTGCCCTCAATGTTTGCCCCATCGGCGGGAGGATTGGAGCCGGGCACACTCTCGTCGCCTGGCTTGGTCGAAAACTTCCGCGAGGCGACATAGCCCGCCCCCGCGAGCGCGCCGGCTCCCAGTCCGACCAGACCAGTTGCCAGCGGGCTGATTATGCCCTGGGGCGCGTTGATTGGTGGGTAGGTTTCAGGAGGTGTGGCCCGGGTATGAATTTGTATAACCTTGAACATCGGCACACGGAACGCAATGCTCTTCTCCGTACATCCAATGCAAGGCGCGCCGATACCAATGGGCCAGACGTCAGGTATCTCATTAAAATGCCGCGTCGAGCATCCCTCGTGTGTATCGGGACCCTTACATCCCATCTCGTACAGGCACCAGCCTTCGCGGTGACCCTGGTCGCCGAATTGCTTCACGAAACGGCCGGCATCAAAGTGCGCCCGACGCGGGCACTGCTCATGAATGTCGCGATCGTAGGCGAACTTTGGTCGCTTTTCTCCGTCGAGCTCGGGCAGCGTGCCGGAGTCGGCAAATTGCAGCACCACCCCAAGCAGGGTGTACGGATTGGGCGGACAGCCGGGAAGATTGACAATCGTCTTGTTCGGCAGCAGATCAACCACGCCTACCGCGCCGGTTGGATCAGGATCGGCCGATGGAATCCCTCCCCACGCCGCACACGACCCGATGGCGATGATCGCCGCAGCCTTTCCCCCAACGTCGGCCAGGACTTCCATGGCTGGCCGCCCGGCCAACTTCATGTAAATGCCCTTGTCCCGCGTAGGTATCGAACCTTCGACCACGCAGACATACTTACCCGAGTAGTTGTCCACGGCCTGTGCGAGCGCTTCTTCGGCTTGCCTACCCGAACCTGCCATTAGCGTCTCGTGGTATTCGAGCGAGATGATGTTCAGAATCAAATCGCCCAGATCCGGGAGCGAAGGCCGGAGCAGCGTCTCGGTGCAGCCTGTGCAATCCTGGAAGTGCAACCAGATCACGGGAGGACGAATAACTTTCCCGAGTCCGGCGGCGACCTCTTCCGGAGTTTTCTTGTCGGTGATAGCGAGGCCGAACGGCGCGGCGACCATCAGAGTCGAGCAAAACTGCAGGAAGGCGCGGCGGCTGACGCCACAGCGCATCAGGCGCTCATCAATGGTTTCGAGAGCTTTTGCGGAATTAACGAGGCGGCCAAGCATGAGCCTCCTTAGGTTTTCTGGAAGAGCGAAACCGAACCTTACGCTGCAGCAATTCAGCGTCTTCCATCCCGAGTTATTGCACTTCATAGTCCAGAACGGCGAATGCGATTTCGCTGAGGCGGAACGTCTTACAGCGTTGCTTCGATTCTGCGCTGCACGGTTTAGTGCCAGCATATTGGCACTGCCCGAATCTAGTCATTTGTTGCCTTGGTCCCTGCCCCGCCCAGAGGCGACCTCGGATGGCAACTTAGTTGCACTGCTCTATTTTGTAGGTCTGGCATGAGGGTTTGCAAAGCCGGATCATGCTAGCGGGGAAGTCATTATGAAGTTCAAGTTGAATTGCGGATTGTTTATAGGATTTTGTCTAGCGGCGTCGGTCGCGTGGGCTGACTCTTTGGAGCTGAAAAACGGCAGCCTGATCGAGGGCAAGTACCTGGGTGGCACGGGGAGTGAGATCACTTTCCAGGTCGGCTCTTCGGTCCAGACTTATAACCTTGGTGACATCGTCGCGCTCAAGTTTGATTCCGAAGCAGCGGCAAGCGATATGCCGACGCGGCCGACCAGTTCTCTTTCCAGCCATCCGGCGGCGCTACCGGGTGCGGCAACAACGACGCCGGCGTATGTCACCATCCCGGCAGGAACCGTCATTTGTGTGCGCACCATCGATGGCATCGATTCCACTCAGAACCGACGGGGGGATCGCTTTCAGGCTTCACTGGAAGAGCCGCTGATGGCGGACGGCAACGTGGTAGTCCCCAAGAATGCCGACGTTTATGGCCGGTTGGAGGAGTCGAAGGAGTCAGGGACATTCACCGGTAGGTCGGAGCTACGGCTGGAGCTGACGGGGATCGTGGTGAATGGACAGACGGTGCCGATCGTAACAGGAGAATACGAATTGACCGGCAAGTCGCGCGGGGCGAGCACCGCGAAGAGAACTGTCGGGGCCGCGGCGGTGGGATCGATTATCGGCGCCCTTGCTGGCGGCGGCAGAGGCGCGGCGATCGGTGCGGGGGTTGGCGCGGGGGTCGGAGCCGGGTCGGAAATAATAACCAAGGGAGACCAGGTGAAGGTACCGAGCGAGACGCTGCTCGATTTCACGCTGGAGCAGGATGTAGCGGTGCCGGCTCGCCCGAGCTAATTCCTTGGTAGAGGTTCGCAGTTAGGGTACTCTGGTCAGAAATTGCATCGATTGCAGGAGGATCAGTGACGCACTTAAGAATTAGCAGGCGCGCTCTGCTATCAGCGCAGCTAATGCTGACCGTGCTATTTTGCGGATGCGGATCCAACTCAGCGAGCTCGGCTCAGACTCAGCCTGCAACATTAGGCAGTAACAGTGCGAGGGCGACAGCGCTGAGCTCCGAAAGCCAAGCCTGGCTGGCCACAGCCGTTAGCAGCGGCAGCTTCCCCGACCTGCGCTGGCCTGATTTTAGCGATTACCGCCAGCATGTGAAGAAATTCTACGAACTCAACGGTAACTCGTTGTGGTGGGTCAACGGCATGGAGCCAACCCCACAAGCGCGACAAGTGATCGCCGTAATGCTCCAAGCCGATCAAAAGGGACTCTCCGCGGACGACTATGACGGTTCCCGGTGGAACGATCGGCTGGCAAAACTCAAACCTGCAACCCCGCAGCCGACGGAGGCGGACGTTGCGAAATTTGACCTCGCGCTTACGGTTTGCGCGATGAGATACATCTCCGACCTTCACATTGGAAAGGTGAATCCGAAGCACCTTGCCTTCGCTTTCGATGATGAGTCCAAGAAATACGATCTGGCTGAATTTCTCAAAGACCACGTTGCGAACGGGAGCGACGTTGCCGGCGCACTGGCCCAGGTAGAGC
>JBKQKT010000122.1:0-4111 GCA_052147365.1 Candidatus Korobacteraceae bacterium
TTTTCGGACCAGGCCTCGCGCGCCTTATCTTCGGTATCGCGGAAGGCGTCCTTGATTTCGTGCGGTGTCATTGCGGCCAGAACGGAGGAGGCCTCCGAGACGTAGGGCAGCACCTTGGAATCGGTGACCGAATGCGGCGGGGGCGACGGCGCAAAGGCAAGAGTTGTCGCGCCAGACGATGTGCGGCTGGATGCGAAGTTGCGCCGATCTGGCGAGCCCCCTCTACGAGCTAATGAAAAAGGGGGTGTTGGATTCGAAAGCGCTTCAGACCGATGATACCCCCGTCCCGGTGCTGGACCCGGACTTGCCGCGCACCCGCACGGGCCGGATCTGGACCTATGTGGGAGATGACGAACATCCCTACACGGTTTATGACTACACGCCCAACCGCAGCCGTGACGGGCCGGAAGCGTTCCTCGAAGAGTTCCGGGGATACCTCCAGGCCGATGCCTACTCCGGGGTGTGACATGAAGTTGATTCAACGATTGTTCGACATGGATTCCTCATGAAGCGAACCTGTGGTTCCGTCCACAGTAGCCTATCGGCACCATAGCGGTCGGCAACGGCCGGATCGGAAGCTGCCGAGACAATATCCTCCGCTAGTTTTGCGAGGGGGACAGCCGCGAGGAAGTCTCCTTGACTACCAGCGTCAAGGTGGTCAGAGGGTTAGGCTGGATGACAAGCCCAACGCAAGTGAACCGCCGCACACATCGTTAAAGCGGACCAGCCAAAGACGCTGATAGGCTGAAGCCAAAAGGCGTGCAGTCGGTTGCTTCTCAGACCCGGTAGGAAGCACACGGACATTACGACTGCCGGTGTAAAGGCGGGGGCTAAATCAATCCGGTCGTTGAATCGAAACATGGTAACCCCGTGGTTCTCCCCGCTCGACGGGGAAAGCGCCTCGTAAGAGACGCCGATAGGGCTGCGGGCAGAGGATGCTGGAAAAGGCCAAAGCCGTCCTGCAATGGGACGGATAGGAAGCAGGCCAACTTCCCTGTCAAAACAGGCAGACTTCCAGCGGGTCGTGACTGACGAGAGAACAGGCAGAACCTTCTTATGAGGACAACGCAAATGAACGCGGGATACCCCGTGTGTGCATCCTCAGCCGGCGTTACGAACTGGGGCCAGATTAACTGGAAACAGTGCGAACGTCAGGTAGAACGGCTGCAGGCGCGTATCGTCAAGGCATCACAGGCGAGACGTTGGGGCAAGGTCAGAGCCTTGCAACGGCTGCTCACCTGCTCGTTCAGCGGCAAAGTTCTGGCCGTGAAACGAGTGACGGAGAACAAGGGCAAACGAACTTCGGGTGTGGACCGCGTTCTCTGGTCCACATCACGATCGAAACTCCAAGCAATCGCATCTCTGCAGCGCCGGGGATATCGCCCGCTGCCATTACGACGGGTGTACATCCCAAAATCCAACGGCAAGTTGAGGCCGCTAGGTATTCCCACGATGAAGGACCGGGCCATGCAAGCTTTGTATTGGATGGCCTTGGAACCTATCGCTGAAACCTATGCTGACCACAACTCCTATGGTTTCCGGCGAGGCCGTTCCACGGCAGATGCCATCGAACAGGGCTTCACCGCTCTGTCAGGGCGTGATGCTCCGGAATGGATTCTTGAAGGAGACATTAAGGGCTGCTTTGACCACATCAGTCATCGATGGCTGCTCGCCCATATTCCCATGGACACAGTCATCCTTGAGAAATGGTTGCGATGCGGATTCCTCGAAAATGCGAATTGGTACGCCACGGAGGCCGGTACCCCGCAAGGAGGTATTGTTTCGCCTACGCTGGCCAACCTGACTTTGGATGGCCTTGAGGTTCTTTTGACGAAGATGTTTCCGCGTCGTCAGGAAAAAGGACGCTGGGTCCATCCCAAGGTGCATTTGGTGCGCTATGCCGATGACTTCATTATCACCGGCAGCAGCCACTCGTTGCTGGTTAACGAAGTTCAACCGCTGGTGGAAGAGTTCCTGCGTGAACGGGGGCTCAACCTGTCAGTTGAAAAGACTCGCGTGACCCGCATTCAAGATGGATTCGACTTCCTCGGACAGCACCTGCGCAAGTATGGTGGCAAGTTGTTGGTAACGCCTTCGAAAAAGAACTCGCAAGCGTTGCTGACAAAGGTCCGGGGAGTGATCGTGAAGAACAAGTCGGCGGCACAGGGCAGTCTGATCGCTCAGCTCAATCCCATCATACGTGGGTGGGCGAATTATCATTGTCGCTGTGTGGCCAGCCGCGCGTTCGACCGCATGGACTTCGAAATCTGGCGCAAACTGTGGCGTTGGAGTCGTCGTAGACATCCCACTAAGAATGCCGGTTGGGTGAGAGCTCGGTACTTTCATGCAATCGGCGGACGCACGTGGGCCTTTGCGGCGCCAACCGGCGTCCAGCATCAGCCAAACCAGTCTTCCTGGCAGCGGCTGGTTTATGCGAGTGACACGCCCATACGACGCCATCGCAAGATCAGAGGAGAGGCCAACCCCTTCGATCCCCAATGGTACTCGTACTTCGCGGAACGGGCCAAGCGCCAGTGGTTCAACAATGCCCTACACCGTCGTGCATGACCGGCTCTCCCAACCGGAGGGCTTGTCCACGGCTTGAGCCGGATGAAGGGAAACTTTCATGTCCGGTTCTTAGGGGAGGGAGCGCCAGCAATGACGCTCTCTCACCCGACTACGATCATTTCTATAAGGAACCGGAACGCGGCATCCTCGAGGTCGCATGTTGGGCGCATTGCAGGCGGCGCTTTTTTGAAGCGCAGTCTTCGGACTTGATGCGCTCGACAGTGATGCTCGCCTATATCCGGTTGCTGTATGATGTGGAGCGCGAAGCGGGCGAACGAAAGCTGAGGGGTGAGGCGCGCCGCATCCTGCGGCAGGAAAAATCAAAGCTGATCCTCGATGCCATCCGTGCTTACTTGGAACGAGAGCAGCCGCAAGTGCTGCCCAAGAGCCCCGAGGGCGAGGCCATCGCTTACACGATCTCGAACTGGAAAGCCCTGACCCGCTACTTGGACGACGGTGATTTGGCCATCGACAATAACGGGGCCGAGCGCAGCCTGCGTGGCATCGCTGTCGGTCGCCGCAATTGGACGTTCTATGGCAGCGACAACGGTGGCCGGACCGCCGCCGTGCTGACCAGCCTGATCACCACCTCCAAAAGGCTGGGTCTCGATCCCTTCGCTTACCTGCGCGATATCTTCGAACGCATCGGCGCTCATCCCCAGAGCCGGCTGGCCGAACTACTCCCGGACCAATGGCAAGCCGCCCACTCCGCGGTGGACGGATTGGAAGGGGGATAACCTCCGTGACCCGTTCCCGACGACCCTCGGGCTGGACTTGGGTCTATGATCCGGCGGGGGCCTTTCGACGATCTAAAAAGCCCGTGCCTGCCGACCTCCACCACGAAGTCGAGCGCCGCGCCCAAGCGCTGATCGATTCGACCTTGAAGCCTCGCTATATCCAGCCGCCTCCGAGGAAAACCGAGTTGAACTACCTGGTGGACCTTCACGCCCGCTGGCGAGGTCCCTTCTTTTACTTCTGCTCCCGATATTGTTCGCCCGGACCCCGCGCCCTTTCACCCTTCTTCGAGTCGAAGTTCGCCCGCCTTCAGTACGCCGGCGACAAGCGCTTCAACCTGGCTTATTTCCGTCACACCGGACAGTGGTGGGAAGTTGCCCAACTCCTCTCCCTGGAAGAATGCCTGTCCGAAATTGAGGCGGGCGGCCTCTTCACCCCTTAACCAGCGACCCCAAGCACCGGCGCCATCGCCATGTCGCATGGGTCCACCGGACGGATACGTTCATCGAGGACCTCAAGCGGAAGGACTTCGTGGCGTCGGTGGGGATGACCGAGGCCCAGCTGTGCGGTCCGAAGTTCATGCGGGACTTCGTCGCGGCGTGCAAGACGATGCTGCCGCTGGTCGAGTTCACGACGAGGGCGCTGGGGTTGGAACCATAAGCCCTGCCGTTTGTCCGCTCACGTTTTGTCGTGCCAGCGTAACAGGGCGACAGTTTAAGGAGTGCCGGGCTTGTACGTCAGGATGCGCATGGCGAGCGCTCCCGCCGCGACCGCCAACATAAAGGCGGCAGGCCCGATGCCCTTGGCA
>JBKQKT010000123.1:0-4979 GCA_052147365.1 Candidatus Korobacteraceae bacterium
CAGTGGCCCCGAACGCAAACACAATGACTCCGAATGCGGAAACGGTGGCCCCTGACGCGAAGCCGGTAGCTCCTGACGCCAACCCGGTGGGTCCTAGGGACACGGTCCAGAAGCCGCCAATTCCTCCCAGTCCTGATGCGGTGCCTCCCAGCCCTCAACCCTAAAAGGGACGAAGTAAGCGGCCCGCATATTGCTGCAAGTCAAGCGATGCACAAAGCAAAGGAATCCGAAAGGGGCAGCCATTTAGACTGCCCGGTTTCGGGTAGTGGGCTAATTCCGTTCTCTTACAAACTTGATACTCGAAAAAGTTGGGCTCGCAAGGAAGGACAATCATGACTAAAGAACAAGTAGGCCCAGTACTGTCGATGCTGTCCAGCAAGTACTCAGTCATCAACCTTAACCCCGAAGATCAGACCGAGGTCGAGCACCTCGTCGCCGAACTGAAATCGATCTTCGATGGCTATTCAAAGAAGGAGTAGATGCAGCAAGACAAAAATAGCCCACTACCAAGTCATTTGGTAGCGGGCTAAAAGCGTGTTGCTGCACTCCGTCCAGGTTAGCCCACGAAGATGTTTTCTTGACCAACTTGTTGAGTTGCCTGAGGGGCGGCAACTTTGATTCTCCCCACTTGTCGAGGGGCGTGTGGAAGGGGAGTGGGTGGAACCGGGATCGGAAGGCTTGGCTCTGCAATGCCCATGTAATGTAAGCTAATATCTCCGATTAGGGCGGTTTGGGGGTGATGAGTTTGGCAGAAGTTCGACTGCAAGAGGGTGAGTCGTTGGAGAACGCCCTCCGTCGGTTCAAACGCAAGGTTCAGCAGGAAGACATCATTAAGGAAGTGAAGCGTCACTCCTACTACCTGAAGCCCGGCGAGAAGCGCCGAGTGAAGCAAGCTTTGGCGCGAAAGCGTGCCCGAAAAAAGAATCGCGGAGAGCCGAATTAGGTTGCAACAATTAGGGTCTCTGCTGCTGATCGGATCGCTGTTTTGTACCAAGCCAAAAGGAGAGGGATTATGGCCAAGAAAGCTGAAGCTACCAACAGCGTCTACAAACTGGTGGAGGTAATCGGCACAAGTGCGCAGTCGTGGGAGGATGCGGCAAAGAATGCCGTGGAGACCGCCGCACGTACGCTGCAGGATCTGCGCATTGCCGAAGTTGTGAAGATGGACATGAAGGTCGAGGGCGGCAAGGTGCAGGAGTACCGCACGCGCGTGTTGCTGTCTTTCAAGTACAAAGGCTGAGAACTCGGCCAGGCATCCCCTTCACCTGGCGCTCGTATTCTTGCCGATCCACCCTGCGTCGGCGTTATCGACGAAGGTCGCGTACAAACCAGGCCTTCGGTCCCCAGGGGCGCGGGGATACGGAGCCGGGGCGGGCGTCGATCACGAGAGCGGGAGCGGGCGGGGTGCGGGCTATAGGTGGTGCAGACTCTCGTCACCGCAAGTGCGGTGTGCGCTGAGTCTGGACTGCTGGCAGCTAAAACGGAAATTCCGGCTAGGGTCTCACTTGAGAAAAATAGCTTGTTTACCAAGGGGAACGGTAGCATAATCGCTCTCGGCTAGGACAAAATGGGAATCCCGGATAGGTTGCAACGCTGCTAAGGCACGGAGCGCGTCATGGTACGACAGTCTCAACTGAGATCTCCAGGGTTTAGCCTCTCGCCGGCCGCACCACTGGAGTTGGTGCGGAAAGGCATGAAGACTGTGGAAGCGGACCTCACTGGCCGGTCAAATCGGCAGCCCAACAAAGACGCCAAGTCGGCAGGACTGAGAAAGAAACTGGCCCAGGCCCAACTTGAGGTCATGAAAAAGAGCGGCGTGGATGTTGAGGCGTTGGCCAGAGATATACGGGAGTTGCGCCAGCAGAGGCCCAAGCGTCCTTCCCCGGCAGCGCCAGGCCTACACCCGGAAGTCCCCGGAGGTATGGCCCCACCGCCAGGACATTTTCTGGTGGCACCGCCCTACAGCTATGACTGGTCAGAGACGCAACAAATCGATATTGCCCCCGACACCCTTTCGGCATATGCCAACCCGGAAACTGGGGCCTTGGGCTTCCAAGACGACTCCAGTGGCTCCGACCAAGTGGACATTAGCAATGCCGCGGCCGCAGTGGGCATCTATTTCAAGCCTGAAGTACCCGGAACGTTGAGTGTTCAGTCGACGGTGGGCATAAGTGAGCTTTGGGCGTACGACTCGTTCTATTGGGCGGGAGCCCACACCCGAGGCTGGGCGGGGTTCCTGGTGCAGGCCTACGACGCCACCAATTCTCTGGTGCAGACGCCAATCTACCAGCAGATCATTCTCTTTGATAAAGGCACAAACGGCGATTTCGCTGGTGAGGAGGACTTTTACACTCCGAGTCCTGTACCGGTATATTTCAGCACGCAGTTTCTTTTTGTTAGCCCAAATAGTTGGTATGCGATTTGGTTTTGGTGCGGCGGGAATATTCATGCCGAGGGCTGGAACTACTGGGGGTACGGTTCCGATGCTTTCTCGCAGATCGACGCGTCGGTGCCGTATTTCATGCTGAACTTCGAACCGGAGCGCAAAAAGTGAGCGCGGTCCCGGCAGATGTGCTCCGATTCCCCGAATCGTATGTGAAAAAGGCGGGCTGGGTCGCACATGCGGCGCGGTGTGCGGAACCGGGGAGGAGCGTCGATCACGGGAACGCGGTGCGTGGGAGAGCGTCGCGGGTTATGCGAATGACGAGTAGCAGCTTACTGTAACGACCTCCTGGTTTCCCTTTGCTCTTCTTCACACGCCCAGCATTCCATCGAGGAAGGCGAAGATTCCTTCAAACCTTCCCTGTGGACTGTGATCATATGCCCACATGCAAGATAACAATGCACAAAACTGTTTTCTCGCACCGTGCGTACAACTGGCTGCATGATTTCTTGTTCTGCGGCCACGTTCTTCTGATGGCTTTCGATTTTTTTTTTGTCGGATGCACTCTTCTTGGGTGTCACCGCGCCACCTTTACGCTGCCATTTCGGCACTCCGCTCATAAAGACCACCCGGCCCGGGAGAGCAACTTTATCGTCCAACTATAGGCGCAAAGCGTGTCCGCCGTCACCCACACGGAGTTGCGTTCAGTACGGAAACGCGCGGTGTACGGAATCGGAGCGGGAATCCAAGGGAGACCGTCACGGGACCGGACACGGGGGGCACGCGCCCTGCGGAACCGGGTTGGGCAGAAAGGAGTCTGGGGTGGTGGGTTACTGGATTCCACCCATCTTGGGTTCGGCTCGGGGCGTCCCGAACTCAGCTCTAGTCACGAGGTTGTAGTGCCAATACGACCCATAGGGGACGATTGGCATTTCGGCACCGCCTAGTCTCTTCCGTATTGGAGGACCTAGCGTTGGCCGAACACATTCTGATAGTGGATGACGACTCCGTAAGCGGAAGGGTACTCGCGCAGGTTCTCGGGTTGTCGGGTTACGAAGCTCTCGTTGCAGAAGATGGTTTCGACGCACTGCTGAAAATAGTAGAGCATCAGCCTGATCTTCTCATTTCAGACCTGCGAATGCCGCGGATGTCTGGTTTTGAGCTGCTTTCGGTAGTTCGGCGCCGATTTCCAGAGATACCTGTAATCAGCATAAGCGGCGACTATGATCCGCTCGTTCTTCCACCTTGTGTCATCTGCGATGCCTTTTTCCAAAAAGGAGGATACGAACTGCCCGACCTTCTTGCGAGGGTCTCTGAACTGTTGCGCGGGACGCATCGTGCAGCTCTTCAGAAGGGCAGTGCAGTCCCGGTCTGGCTCCCAAGGGGCCACGACGACTACTACATCGTCACCTGTACGAATTGCTTGCGTTCATTCCCGACACGGGGCAGCACGGAAGAAGAGCATGCGCTGCAGCAAACACCTTGTATGCACTGCGAAACGGCGCTGACCTATTACATCGAAGGGCGGAAGATATAGCTGCGTGATGACAAGCTTTCGACATTACACACGTGTCCGATGGCGAGCGCATTGTGTCGTTGTGTATGAGCCCTGCGAGCCTGAGCCTTAGGACCGTGCGGACTCATTTGTCCAGCCGCAACGTCCGCTCTCCGTGTGATAAGTTGAAACCTCAGTGATACCCCTTCGTCTCTCTGGCGTTGCGACTTAATGAAAGGACAACATGGACATTCAAAGCATAGTGGAACAGCTTAGACAGGAAGTCAGCCGTATCGAAGATGCAATTGCGGCTCTTGTGGGACTAGGTTCCCAACCCGCACGGCGAGGCCGTCCACCTAAGGGAAGGCAGGCTAAACCAGCGAGTGGTCAGAAGCGTCGACGCATGAGCGTGGCAGCACGGAAGCGCATCTCTGCCGCAATGAAACAGCGCTGGGCACAATGGGGAGGCAAGTCCGCTCCAAAGAAGGCCGCAGCGCCAGCCAAGAAATTCAGATTACGTTCACGTCCTTGAGACTTTCCTTGATTATTCTTGTGAGTTCCCTCAGTGCGGCGGCTTGGGATGTTCATGACACCTTACGAAGCATCGCCCGGTGCAACATTTCAACTCTGCGGTAATCTTATTCCTCGGCCAGTGCTTTCAACCTCGGTCGTCTGGCCGGGCTTGTGGGCCTTGCTCAGATGGTCCGCAAAGGCCACGCTCATCGATGGGTGTACGTCCGCAGGGAACGGATACCCGCACACCGAACAGCGTTGCAGACTGCCATCGGCGATCAATCGCGGCGGTAGCTGTAAGCTAGGCCGGTCGAATCCTTCGCGGCCGGCTTCCTTCTCGGCTCTTTCCTGCCGAATGAGGGAGTCCATTTCTTGGACCTCGCGGGCGTGGTCGCGAGCTTCCTTCACCCTTTTGTGTACCTCTTCGAACTGGTTTAAGAGCTTCTTGTTTTCCATGCCCTCAGTCTACGCCCTTCGCACCAGCGGATGACCTCTTTGACCTAAATGGAAACTTCCAGATCGCGGGCTGACTTCAAGTCCCGGGCCCCGGAAAGTTGCTCCAGGTCGTGGCCTGAAGGGACAAGCTCG